>DAOVRI010000167.1 GCA_030628245.1 Dehalococcoidales bacterium | reverse complement strand
TGGTCGTCGAGGGCTTGCGCCCAGTACAGGAACGCTACAATGAATTAACCGCCGAGGCTGGCCTTATCGACTCAATTCTAAAGGCCGGAGCCGAAAAAGCCCGCCCCCTCGCCGATAAGATGCTCGCCGAGGTTCAGAAAAAGGTGGGGGTGGGGTAAAATGCTACGACCCAAGCCGCCAATGCCCCGAGGGCGGGTATGGGTGGGAAAGAAAAACCCCGCGGGTGCGGGGCTGGGTGGAAAACGGGAATAGGGGTGGCATTGTAACCACCCCCTACTTCTTGTACTTATGCACGAACCGCTTCATCCGCGTCAGGGCTTCCTCGATATCCGCCAGTGATGTCGCGTAGCAGCAGCGGACATACCCCTCCCCACACTCCCCGAAGGCCGAACCGGGCACCACCGCCACCTTCTCCTCCATGAGAAGCTTCTCCGAAAATTCCTCCGATGTCATACCCGTGCTCGTAATGGACGGAAAGGCGTAGAAAGCCCCCCTCGGCTCGAAGCAACTCAGGCCGATATCGCCCAGTCCCTTGACGATTATCTTTCGCCGCCGGTCGTAGTCCTCCACCATTTCCATCACGCTGGCCTCGCCGGTCTTCAACGCCTCGATAGCGGCTACCTGGGCCATGGTGGGGGCACTCATAATCGTGTACTGATGAATCTTGGTCATGGCGGCAATAATTTCTTTCGGCGCCACCGCGTAGCCGATGCGCCACCCCGTCATGGCGTAAGCCTTGGAGAACCCACCCAGCAGGATAGTATATTCTCTAACGCCGGGCAGGCTGGCGAAACAGGTATGCTCCACGCCGTAAACCAGCCGCGCGTAAATCTCGTCGGAGACCACGAGCAGGTTGTGCCGTCTGGCGACCTCCGCTACGGCCAGCAGCTTGTCCCGACTCATCACCGCCCCGGTAGGATTGGCAGGATAGCCGATTAGTATCGCCCTGGTCTTATCGGTAATGCGTGCCTCGATATCATTCGCCTCGACCTCGAAGTTATTCTCCTGGCTGGTCGGTACCATGACCGGCTCGCCGCCGGCGAGGATAACACAGGAATCGTAGGCGACGTAATGGGGGTCGGGCATGATGACCTCGTCCCCCGGATTAAGTATCGCCCGCATCGCCAGGTCCATCGCTTCGCTGACGCCGACGGTAATCAGGATTTCCCCGAAAGGTTCGTATTCTATGTCGTATTTCTCCTGGAGATATCGCGCCGTTTCCTCGCGCAGTTCCGGCATCCCCGAGTTCGAGGTGTACATCGTGTAGCCTCTCTCCAGCGACCGCACGGCTGCCTCGCTGATGTGCCAGGGCGTGGCGTAGTCGGGCTCGCCGACCCCCAGCGAAATGACCTCTTCCATGGACGCCAGCAGGTCGAAGAACTTGCGTATCCCGGAAGGCGAAAGTCGGTTCACCCTTTCCGAGATATTCTTCTGCTGTTTTCGACTCTGTTCGGTTTTTCTTGCCGACATGATATCTCCTGAGAATCCAGCCCTACAGTATTACCGGCTGCCGCTTTACCCCCTCCCCACCCTCAAGAATTTCACCGTCCACCTTGTAACGCTTCAGCACAAAATGGGTAACCGTCCCCTGCACCCCTTCGATATGGGCCAGGTTCTCCGACACGAAATCGGCCACCTGTCGTTCGGACTTACCCATAACGACCAGCAGCAGGTCGTACGTGCCCGAGGCAAGGTAAAGGGAGCGTACCTGCCCGAATTGTGCAATACGCCCGGCTATGGAGTCGAACCCCGCCTCCGGTTCCGGCGCCACCTTGACCTCGATGATTGCCCAGACCTGGTCGTCCTCAATCCTGTCCCAGTTGACGATTGTCTTGTATTTCAGAATAAGCTTGTCTTTCTCCGCCTGCTTGATAAGCCTGGTAACTTCACCGACGGGTGTCCCGGTCATGGTGGCTATCTGTCTGGTGGTGGTGCGGGCATCGTTTTCCAGTATTTTTAAAATGTCTTTCAGCATATCCTTACCTCCTCACGACCTTGATTACAGACCACCGTTCCTTGGCCTCATTATAGCAGAGTTGGAAAAATTTGTTATCCCCCGTTTTTACCAGAAAGTGCCTCTCTCCCGGTTCCTGCCACGCCTTTTCTATCGCGGCGACTTCACATTCCACGCCTTCCCACGTGAAAGAGCGCGGCTCCTGAGCATACGTATGTCCAGAGTAGCACTTTACGGTCGGGTTATTCAAGCTCCCACCCCTTCTCTCCCGGATTACATCCTAGTCCGTCCTGTTGATACGCATTCCGGCGAGCGCCAGGGCGAACAGTCCCACTCCGAGCAGCGCTATCAGGGTTTCGGTTGAGGCTGACTCCACCAGAGCCAGAACGATACACGCTATGGCCAGTGCCAGCGCTATCACCCTCAGCACGAAAGACATGACCGACTCTCTAATGTTCATGGCTTTTACCTCCGCATGAGATTTGATTACGATTCACACCTTAACGCAGATAAATACCCCCTAAATTACCTTCCCCTCCTGCCTGGCCTTTTTATCCAGGTACATGCCGATGGCCACCCCGAGGGCCACGCCGAGGGCGGTGCCGATGCCGGGGTTGTCCATTGCCGCCCCGAGCGCCCCGCCGAGTCCCGCCCCGACAGCCATGCCGATGCCGATTCCCATCCCCATATAGTGCCCTTTATCCACCAGCTTGTGGACTTTTTTCAGGTGTTCTACCTGCTTATTTATAGTTTTGATGTGTTTTTTAAGGCCTTCTTTGCCGGGCATCTGGACGAGCAGGCTCAGCTCCTGCAACAGGTTGGTGATTTCCTGCTTGAGCGCCTGGCATTCCGCGCATATATCGGAAAACTCGTCGACTCTTTTGGCGACACGCCGGAGCAGGTCGAGTTTGTACTGCTTGGCGCCTTTCTCCCCCAGCGTCATCTGGTGCTGGCCTATCTCCGTGGCGACGCGGTTATACCACTGGCTGCCGACTTCCATATTTAAGGTAACCCACCCCCTTTATCCCCCTCCCTTCAATTAAGGGAGGGGGAGGTTAAGGAAGAGGGGCTCTGCCCCTCTTAAACACCAGCTATTTGGATATGGCCTAATTTAACCATAAACTTCACGCCGATGACCGACAGCTAAAATGGTGACGGTACGATTTCCATCATTAATAATGTATAAGATGCGGTAGGCGCCCACCCGCAGGCGGTACTCCTCCCGCCCGCTGAGTTTCCGGACACCTCTGGGACGCGGATTATCTTCCAGAGAAAGAATTCTTTTACTGAGACGAGTGTAGACTGTACCGGGGAGACTATCCAATTCCTTCTCCGCAGAACGAATGATACGAACTTCGTAGCCCAAATTAGCTACCCCGTTTTTCTCTTACCGCAAGGTATTCACGGAAAGGCCGGCTGGACTCTCCCTGGCGCTGCTGCATCAGGACTATATCAAGAATATCCTCTCTCAGGCTTTCATCTTCCAGAAGGCGGGCAATAACCGCTTTTTTCTCCGCTTTAGAGAGGGATTCTAAAGCCATGAGATAGATTTCGGCTTTTGACTGCACTGTTTTCAACTCACCACCTCCATGCCTATATCATAGCACAAGAGTACTAGAAATTCTTTATTTTATTAAGGTAACCCACCCCTCGTTTCTTATCTTTTCCCACCCAGGCTTGCCCGCCGTAGCTCTCGCCTGCCAAAGCTCAGGAGGAGCGGCGAGCAGGTTAGCGTAGACGGGCCGCCCTCGTATCATCAGCGGCTTAGGCCTTAAAATTCCCCCTTTACCCCCCTTTGTTTTCTGAATCGGGCTCTTCTGGGGCTAGTTGAAAATGCTTGGCAACATCCATGGCATCTTCGTCAGGAATAGTCTCTTCAATTTCCATTAACTGTTGGTATCTTTCTCCCAGAGGAGATAAGTGAAATTTCTTTGGAGACATCCCCCTCCAATTTTGAACAAGTACAATGTTGGGATCATTTAGGACAATTAGACCATAATTACTATAGAGATCATACGTTTCCTGTAAAAGGGATATTGTCTCATAAGGGATTTTCTTTCGTTTTCCATAATCTTCGTCACTCAATTCAATGCCTTCGGTGACAGTAATAAGTGACAATAGACACATCTGCCTATACGTCAATTGTTCTGCGATTTTCAATGCGTGATTTGCTTGGCCTACCGATATCACTGAATTGAAAGCTGTGTTAGCAAAGATGTTTCCAAGAATTTTAGCCTTTTTCTCCTCATGCTCATTTTTTGCTTTTAATAATACACCCTCAAAAATTTCGTCTGCACCGGATCTCGCT
>DAOVRI010000139.1 GCA_030628245.1 Dehalococcoidales bacterium | reverse complement strand
TATTGGATACTTCAGATGAATCCAACAAAATTCCTTCCAGATATAGACTACTCTTTACTCCATAGGGAGGGCGAGCTAGATTGGTGGGGAATAGAAAAGTATATAAAAAAGGTTAAGGAGGAAGACACTGTATTCGTTTGGCATTCTATTGACAAGCGGAATCGTGCGGCTACCAAGCCTAGAGGTATTTATGCCCAAGGGATTGTTTTATCTGTGTGGCCCAATCATTCACCAGATGCGCAAGAGAAGATTATCCAACTGAAACAAGAAGATAGACCCCTATGGGCAGATTCCAATGAAAGAATTAAACAGGAAACAAAGCCAGACATTCTGATGAAATACAGCAAAACATTAAAATGTCCTTTGACTAAGGACGAGATAGTGAATGCTGGCTTAGGCTATATTCATATAATTACATATCCCAATCAGGGTATTTGCTCACTTTCCGAATCGGATGCAGCACAAATAATGAAATTACTGGAAGATAAGTCAAAAATCCATAAAAGCGCCACTTCCTAAAATTTCCCATCCATTTTAGAGGAAAGAAGGAATGGAGAGTTTAAGAGAGGTGAAACCCCTCTCCCAAACCTCTCCCCCTCTCCTTGCTAAGGAGAGGGGGATTAAGGGGGAGAGGTTAAAATAATACCAAATTCTAGAAAGAGAAAATCATGGCGAAAACACCGGAAATTGAACAGGAAATGCCCAAAGCGTACGAGCCGGGCAAGGTCGAGCAGAAGTGGTACGACTTCTGGATGGAGAAGGGTTACTTTAAGCCCAGAATAGAGCCAGACAAAGAGCCCTTCGTTATCATCATGCCGCCGCCCAATGTCACCGGCGCGCCTCACCTCGGCCACGCCCTGGAAAGTGCCCTGCAGGACATCATGACGCGCTGGCACCGCATGAAGGGCGAGCCCACCCTCTGGCTACCCGGCGTCGACCATGCCAGCATTGCGGCCCAGGTTGTGGTGGAGAGAGAGCTGGCCAAAGAGGGACTGGACCGCCATCAGCTGGGCCGGGAAAAATTCCTGGAGAGGATGCGCCAGTGGGTGAAGGACTGCCGCCATACCATTACCGAGCAGCGTATGAAACTGGGCGCCTCCTGCGACTGGACCCGGGAACGCTATACCATGGACGAGCAGTCGAGTCGGGCAGTCCGTACCGCTTTCGCCAGACTCTACGAAAAAGGGCTGATATACCGGGGGGAGCGGATTATCAACCGGTGTCCCCGCTGCGGCACAGCCCTTTCCGACCTCGAGGTAGACCATCAAGACGTGAACGGTCACCTGTGGTACGTACGCTACCCCATGGTGGAAGACAAAGAGAAATTTGTTACCGTGGCCACTACCCGCCCGGAGACGATACTCGGTGATACGGCGGTGGCCGTTAACCCGGAAGATAAACGCTTCAAAGGGATGGTCGGCAAGAAGGTGATTCTTCCCGCTGTGAACCGTGAGATACCCATCGTCGCCGATGAAGCGGTCGACCCCAAATTCGGCACCGGCGCCGTGAAAATCACCCCGGGGCACGACCCGGTGGACTTCGAGGTAGCCCAGCGGCAGGGGCTGCCCCTGATAAACATCCTTAACCCGGACGCAACGATGAACGAGAACGCCGGCCCCTATAATGGCATGGACCGCTACGACTGCCGCAAGGCTATCCTGGAGGACCTGGAGAAATCCGGGCAGCTTGTCAAGATTGAAGACTACAGCCACGCCGTGGGGCACTGCCAGCGATGCCAGACCGTCGTCGAACCTATTGCCAGCCAGCAGTGGTTTGTCAAAGCGGCACCACTAGCCGGGCCGGCTCTTGCCGCCGTACGTGACGGGCAAATTAAAATAACCCCACAGCGTTTCACCAAGGTATACATCAACTGGATGGAGAACATACGGGACTGGTGCATCAGTCGCCAGCTCTGGTGGGGACACCGCATACCGGTATGGCACTGCCGTGACTGCAAAGAATTAATAGTAGCCGTAGAGACACCGCAATCATGTTCCAGCTGCGGCTCAACCAATATCGAGCAGGACCCGGACGTCCTGGATACCTGGTTCAGCTCCGGCTTATGGCCACATTCCACGCTGGGCTGGCCGGATGACACGGAAGACCTGCGATATTTTTACCCGACTTCAGTTATGGAGACGGCCTATGACCTCATTTTCTTCTGGGTAGCCAGGATGATAATGATGGGCATTGAAGACGCCGGCGACATCCCGTTCCGCACGATATATTTTCACGGTCTGATACGCGATGACAAAGGCGAGAAGATGAGCAAGACGAAAGGCAACGTGGTAGACCCGCTTGATTTATTGGAGAAATACGGCACGGACGCCCTGCGCTTCGCCCTGCTGATGGGGACGTCACCGGGAAACGACTCGCGACTGTCCACGGATAAGACGGAAGCCGGCCGTAACTTCGCCAACAAGCTGTGGAACGCCACGCGGTTTGTCGTCAGGAGCCTTGAGCCCGGCGTAAACATCGACCGGGAAATAAACCGGGACAGGTTGCCGGTGGAAGACCGCTGGATTCTATCGCGACTTAACCGGACTTTCGCCAGTGTCACCGGCCTTATGGAAGACTTCCAGTTCGGCGAGGCGCAAAGGCAGATACATGATTTCCTCTGGGGTGAGTACTGCGACTGGTATATCGAGCTGGCCAAGATAAGATTACAGGCAAACGACACCACACCCTTACCGACACTGGTACACGTCCTGGAAAAATCACTGCGCCTCCTGCACCCCTTTATGCCCTTCCTCACCGAGGAGCTGTGGCAGAACCTGAAAAAACATATTACGTGGATTGATACCGAGTCCATCATGGTCGCCGCCTACCCGGAGTCCGATAAGGCGATGCTCGACCCGGCGGCCGAATCCGAACTCGAAGCTGTCACCGAAATAATACGCGCTATCCGCAATGTCCGTGCCCAGTACAAAGTGGCGAGCAGCCGCTGGATTGAGGTAAAAATATACACCGGGTCGTCCCGGCAGGCGACCATCTCCCGCCATACCGACTCCATCAAGTCCCTGGCGAGGGCCAATCCCGTCACCTTCCTCGAAGGCGAGCCCGGAGACAAAGCGGGAGACAACACCCTGGTATTGCCGCTGGCACAGGCGACGGTCGTCATACCCATGGCCAGCATGTTCGACCTCGAGGCGGAAAAGGAAAGAGTAGAGAAGGAACTAAAACAGACTCAAAACGAAGCCACCCGGCTCGAAAGCAGACTGAAAGACAAGGCCTTTCTAACCAGGGCGCCGGAGGCGGTTATTGAAAAGGAACGGCAAAAACTTTATACTCTGAATGATAAACTGGAAAAACTGAAGCAACAGAGTGCCAGATTGCAGGAGGTGAGGTAATGTTCGAGAGAGTGCTTGTCCCGCTGGATGGCTCTAGAGTAGGTGAAGCTGCTTTGCCGGTTATTAAGCAACTCGTGGACAAATGCAGCCCACAAACAACTGTAGAGATTACCCTCTGCGGGGTGATAACGCTGCTGCGTCACTGGGTGGTGGTGGGGGAGGCGAGTGCCCCGGTTTCTTATACCGAGGAAGAACTGAATCTTATTAAACAGAGGGTTACAGACTACCTTGTAAGGACCGGCGAGTCCCTGAAGAAACGAGGAGTCGTTATCAAGACAACGGTCACTACCGGTAACGCCGCCGAAGAGATTCTTAAAGCCGCCGAAGAAACCAACGCGGATTTAATAGCCATGTCAACACACGGGAGGTCGGGGCTGCGCCGCCTGGCATTCGGGAGCATTACCGATAAAGTATTGCACGGCGCCAGCGTGCCCGTGCTCATGGTACGAGCGCCGGAGGGCACCGTCAACAAATAGCAACTAAAGTGTCATGGCGAGTCCTTCCTTTGAAGGACGAAGCAATCACAACCAGCGATAAATAGATTGCTTCGTCGCTATGCTCCTCGCAATGACATTACGGTCAGACCGCGTCTTCCGGGGGCAGGTCGGCGGCAAGTACCTTAAAAACGCCCCTTTTCTGCCACTGTCGCTTGAGGTATCCCAGCGCTTTCTTGGTATCGCTGGCGATTTTAGCTTTTTCACACCGCTTCAGTCGGTATTTGAACAGCCAGTAGGTGAACTCCTTTAGCTCGGCGAGGGTAATAGACTTGAGTTGAGCGTAGCGCTTTTCCTGCCGGAAGAGTTTTAATAAAACCTCCCGGGTGGTATTGTAAATCCGCTGGTAGGTCTCATCGGCGGACTCGCCCTGGCTCCGGAAGCCGCGCACTCGCCTCTCTTTATCTATCTCCTCCTGCACCGCCAGGAGGAGGGCTTCCTCGACGGTAACACCGTAGAAATAGTTGAGATAGTGGCCGTACTTACGCTCACCGATGAGCTTTTTGACTTCCCCGGCCTGCAACTCCAGCGGGGGTATGCCGCGAAAGAGAAGGTCATTCTTTTCATCTTCGGGCAGGAGACCGTCCACCGTCTCGCAGAGTCGTTCCGCCAGCAGCAACCAGTCGAAGGCTTCCCCGTCGATGAGGTAGCAATAGGTACGGTCGTTGCAGACTTCCTCGGCGCTGGTCCACAGTCCGATAGCCCCGAGCAGGGCAAGATACCAGTGCTGGCCGCCGGCGACATGCTGCTTCAAGTAGCTTATGGCTTCAGCATCGCCGGCTGAGGTGGATTCCGAGGAAACTAATGGATTCTTTACCTCCGTCATGCCGCCCCTTATGCCCGGGCCGGACGGGCCCGCTCCGGGAATTCCGCTTTGAGTCTTTCGTAGTAATCGAGCTTGCCGGTGGTCACCAGCTCGGTAATTTTTTTGGTAATGGCCTCGCCCGCCCCGGGGATTTCATTAAGTCTGTTCTCAGCGGCCAGCTGCTCAACGGGCACGACCAGCTCCCCGATGGCGCGCGCCACCTTCTGGTAAGCCCGTATCTTGAAGATGTTATCCTTCTTGAGACTGAGCATCTCCGCGATATCATTAAATATCAAGGATATTTCTGAGTTTGTCAT
>DAOVRI010000156.1 GCA_030628245.1 Dehalococcoidales bacterium | reverse complement strand
CTTTAAGGCATACAACGATAACTACGGGCACCTCTCCGGCGATAAACTCCTGAGGCAAATCGGCAATATTATTAAAGGCGCTATCAGGAACGCTGACCACGCTTTCCGCTACGGCGGTGATGAATTTGCCATCCTTCTGCCGCAGACCGCTGTTAATGCCGCCCTCCAGGTAACCGAGCGAGTCCGCAAGAAAATTGCTAAAGATGCAAATGCCGGGAAAATTGCCGTTACTGCCAGTATCGGCCTGGCAAGCTGGCCGGATGACGGCATTAGCCACACCGATATTATCGCTGCCGCCGACGTTACTCTTTACCGCGCTAAACGAGATGGTGGCAACCGGAGTTACTACGCTTCAGGTTCTCTGACACCTCTGCAACTCACCGAGTCGATTCTGGATACAGAGACTCATATAGACAGCAAGATTTTAAGCGTTGTTCATGCGTTATCAGAAACCGCAGACTCTAAGAGCTATTTTACCCATAATCACTCAAGGAGGGTAACCGATTACTGTCTGGCCCTGGGCAAATCTCTCAAGCTGGATACCACCGAAATGTCCAGGCTGGAGGCCTGCGCTTTACTCCATGATATCGGCAAGATATCTATTAGTGATGAGATATTAAACAAGTCGGGTAAATTGACCGCCGAAGAGTGGAAGATAGTTAAAACTCACCCGCAGCTGGGGGCCGCAATCGCCAGTCGGATACCTCAATTATCTCTCTGTGTGGAAGGTATTTTACACCACCACGAATGGTATGACGGGAGCGGTTATCCCGATGGTTTAAAGGGTAATGATATACCCCTGGAAGCACGCATTCTGGCTATTGCCGATGCCGTTGCCGCGATGACTTCCGAAAGGTCCTACTCTGAAACCCTGACCCATGAACAGGCCATAGAGGAACTCAAACGGTGCGCCGACAAGCAGTTTGACCCTTACCTGGTCAAGCAGTTCATTTCCGATTTTGAAAGAAATATTAATGGCGCTAGAAAAAAGGCGAGGAGGTAAAAACCAGTTTGGGCCGTTCTATACGGGCCCGAACCAAAGCAGGAGCTATGAATAACAATAAGAACAATAAAATACAGGTATTCGTAATCAGTCAGCAATCGCTATTTCAGCAGGCAGTAGAGACCACATTTTCAGATACCGAGGACATTATTATTGTCGGTACTACCAGCCTGAACAGCGAAGTGCTCAAAGCCATTGATAACCTCCCGCCGGATGTCGCCCTAGTGGACCTCGATGGCCCGTCGGAGATTGGCCTGGAACTGGGCCGCAAGATAAAGCAACGCTCGCCCAATATCGGCGTCATTATGCTTACCTCCAACCCGGAGGATAACCAGCTATTCCAGGTGCTCAAGGCTCAGGCGGTGGCCTATCTGAGCAAGGAAGTTACCGCAGAACAGCTGATTGATACTGTCAGGCGCGTCGCTAAAGGTGAACACCCGATAAATGACAGCCTGACGACACGACCCAAAGTAGCCGAGCACGTATTACAGCAGTTTCAGGAGCTTTCCTGGAGGAGCGAGTCCGAAACCGTTATATCGCCGCTTACGCCCCGGGAGATAGAAATACTGCAGTACATCGCCCAGGGCTACCTTAATAAGCAGATTGCCGCCGAGCTCGGTATCAGCGAGCAGACCATCAAGAACCATGTTACTTCCATCCTGCGTAAACTGAACGCCAATGCCCGCACCGAAGCTGTGGTGGTGGCTATCAAACAGGGCTTAATCAAGTTAGACTGAACGGATACTCACAAGATGGCCAGTATCTATAAGCCTGTAATTCTACCCGGGCTATAAATGGCTTTGGAATCTTCACTCCGATATTATCAGCTACTACTCCATCTGCCCCTTTGCTCTTTAAAATACCTGTGCTAGAATAATTATGAGAATGACTGAAGGAGTAAAGGTGGTCAGCAGCCTGATAGAAGAACAGTTGAAACGATTACCGCACAGTCCCGGTGTCTATCTCATGAGAGACGCTTCGGGGGCCATTCTGTACGTGGGGAAAGCCGCCAGTCTCCACCACCGCGTCAGGTCGTACTTTCAGTCCACCCATAAGCTGACACCCAAGTTACAAAAAATGGTGTCCCGGGTGGCCGATATCGACTTTTTCGTCGCCAGCTCAGAACAGGAAGCTCTGATTATGGAGATGAACTTCATCAAGCAATACCACCCCCGCTACAACGTCAGCCTCAAAGATGATAAGACCTTCCCTTACCTGAAGATAGCCGCCAACGAAGAATGGCCCAGGGTATACGTGACACGCCGTTTTGAGCAGGACGGCGGACGGTACTTCGGTCCCTTCGCCAATTCCAAATCGGTGAAACAGACTCTCCGGTTCCTGCAAAACATCTTTCCTTTTCGCATCTGTTCCAAGACCATCACCGGCAAGGCCCCCCGTCCCTGCCTGGAATATCATTTGGGACGCTGCCTGGCCCCGTGCACCGGCGCTGTGAGTCGTCAGGAATACGCCCAGGTAATCAAAGAGGTCATTCTTTTCCTCGAAGGCAAACAGGAGAAAGTAGCCCGCGACCTTAAAGCCAGGATGAACCGTGCCGCTAAGGCTACGGACTACGAAAAGGCGGCTCTGCTGAGAGACCAGATTCAGGCGATACAGGACGTCATCGAGGGCGAGAAGATTGCCGCCGTCATCAGGGGAGAGCAGGATGTCATTGCCTTCGTCCATGACGGAGACCAGGCTTACGTGCAGGTGTTGTTCATACGCGGCAACAAACTAACCGGTCGGGAAAGCTTCCTCCTACAGGGGACGCGCCAGGAAGAGCCGCGGCAAATCATGACCAGCTTTATCAAGCAGTATTACTCGTCCTGCCCCCAGATTCCGCCGTTGCTGCTGCTCCAGTACCCGGTGGAAGACAGACCGATTATCAAGGAATGGCTGAAAGGCAGGCGGGGCGCCGGGGTTGAGATTCAGGTGCCGCGCCGCGGCATAAAAAAACAACTGATAGACGTTGCCGCGGAAAATGCCCGGCAGGGCCTAGAGCAGCTCAAGATTAAAGAGATAACCGCGTCCACGTCGCTGGATGACGCTCTGGCCGAGATTGAGAGGGAGCTGAAATTAAAGAGTCCGCCGCTGCGCATGGAGGCTTACGATATCTCCAATATCCAGGGCAGTTCGGCGGTGGGCAGCATGGTCGTCTTTGAGAAAGGCAAACCCAGGCCGGCCCACTACCGCCGTTTCAAGATAAAGACGGTAGCCGCAGCCAACGACTGCGCCATGCTGCAGGAGGTGCTCCAGAGGCGATTCAAACACAGTTCCAGAGGCGGGACTTCCACCGCAGATACCTGGGCTATCCTGCCCGACCTTGTTCTTATCGACGGGGGAAAGGGGCAGCTTAATACAGCGCTGTCCGTCATTCAGGAAACAGGTAGAGAAATCCCCGTAGCCAGTCTGGCCAAGGAGAATGAAGAGATTTTCATCCCCCGGCGCAAAGAGCCGGTGGTCTTACCGAAGTCCTCCCCCGGCCTCCAGCTTCTGCAGCGCCTCAGGGACGAGGCTCACCGCTTCGCCATAAGCTACTTCACCACCGTGCACCGCCGGAAAACGTTCACATCGGCCCTGGATGGTATTCCGGGCATAGGACCCCGGCGCAAGAGCGCCCTGCTCCGGCAGTTCGGTTCCGTCCAGAGAATCAGGGAAGCTACTGTCGAGGAACTCGTCGCCGCCACGGGTATGACGCAGGAGCAGGCGAAAAAGATAAAGGAGTACCTGTAGAGATGCCGGCCAATCTGACACCAGCATATTTCGCCGCCGAAAAGAATTTCCGCATGGCGAAAACCACCCTGGAAAAGATTGCCTGCCTGGAGGAAATGCTGGCGGTCATGCCCAAGCACAAGGGGACCGACCACCTCCGCGCCGACCTCAGGACGAAAATCGCCAAGCTGACGCAGTCGCTGGACAAGAAGACGGCCACGCAGCGGGCGTCCATGATGATAGAGAAAGCCGGGGCAGGCCAGGTGGCGGTTATCGGACTGCCCAATACCGGCAAGTCGCAAATCGTGGCCAGCCTGACCAAGGCCACGCCGACCGTAGCCGCTTACCCGTTCACCACGCATAACGCCACGCCGGGGATGATGGTCTTCGAGAATATACAGATACAGCTGATTGACACGCCGCCCTGGGGCGAGCAACCCCCGGAGTGGTGGCTGTTAAATATCATCAGGCGGGCCGACTGCCTGCTACTGGTGGTCGACCTCAGCCAGGACCCGATTGCCCAGACGGAAGCGCTAATAGCCAGGTTAAATGAGAAGAGAATAGGAGTCGGCCGGGAGAACCCGGATGTCGCGGATGAGGACGCCCCCCTGAGTTATAAAATGGGTTTAATCGTCGGCAATAAGTCAGACCTGGATAACGGCGGGGAAAACTTCCGGTCTTTGCAGAGTCGGTACGGTGAGCAAATGCCCATTATCGCCATCTCCGCCCTCGGGCAGGGACTTGACGAGCTCAGGCTGAAGGTCTTCCAGATGCTCGATATTATCCGGGTCTACACCAAGACCCCCGGCGGCAAGCCGGACATGACCGACCCCATCACCCTGGAGAGGGGTAGCACGCTGGAGGATGCCGCCACATCCGTGCATAAGGACTTCGCCAAAAATCTG
>DAOVRI010000205.1 GCA_030628245.1 Dehalococcoidales bacterium | reverse complement strand
TCGACAACGATGAGCTTGTCAACCTGGTCGGCGAACGATTTTATCATTTTTTCCGGGAGGGGATAGCTCATCCCCAGCTTGAGGAAGGAGGCTTCCGGAAAGACCTCGCGCGCGTACTGGTAGGCGACACCGCCGGTCACGATGCCGAGGTCGCGCTTGCCCCACGTAATTTGATTCAGGGGGAACGTTTCAGTGTACTCCCTCAGCTTGAGCAGCCGTTTCTCCATCAGGGCGTGCCGGGGCAAGGCATAGACCGGCAGCATGATGTATTTCTGCTGGTTAAAATGAAAAGCCGGTTGCTGGTTCTTGACCACGCGTTTTCGCTTGACGTCCACCACCGACTTGGAATGAGAGGTGCGGGTGGTGGTGCGCAGCAGCACCGGCGTATCGAACTCCTCGCTGATATCGAAGGCATAACCCATGAGGTCGTAGGCGTCCTGGCTATCGGTCGGCTCCAGCATCGGTATCTTGGCCATCCTGGCGTAGTGCCGGTTGTCCTGCTCGTTCTGGGAGCTGTGTATCTGAGGGTCGTCGGCGCAGACCACCACCAGCCCGCCGATGATACCCGTGTAGGATGCCGCCATGAAGGGGTCGCTGGCTATGTTGAGTCCAACGTGCTTCATGGACGCCATGGCGCGGGCTCCCGTGTAGGCGGCCCCCATGGCCAACTCCATGGCCACCTTTTCGTTGGTGGACCACTCGGCGTAGATGTCCTTGAAGCGTGCCAGGTTCTCCAGTATCTCGGTACTGGGGGTGCCGGGGTACGCGGCGGCCACCTGCACGCCGGAATGGTAGGCTCCCAGCGCCAGTGCCTCATTGCCGGATAGCAGTTGCAAAGTTTTTTCCATCTTCATACACGCAATACAATAACATTATACCATATAATTTATGAAAAACAATAGAACATTGGCGAAAAAGTGCGCATTGCCATATTTTAAATATAAACTACGTTTCAATTTTACCATACATTGTAGCCGGAGGACAATTACCGGTGCCCTGTTGACAGCTATTTTCTACTGTGTTACACTGCTAACTGAAAACGATTTTCATTTAGTAGTCTGAATATGGTTTATACCGAGAAGAAAATTGAAAACGAACTGAGAAAGCGTGGCTATAAGATAACCCCGCAGCGCCGCACTATCGTCAACACCGTTATGCGTAGTCGCGAGCACCTCACCCCGGCGGAGATTTATGAGAGGATACGCCAGGAGCACCCCGGCATCGGGCTGGTGACAATTTATCGCACGCTTGAGATACTTGCCGGACTCGGTCTCATCTGTGAAATGCACGCCGGGGGGAACTGCCGCAGCTATTTGATGAGGCGGCCTTCGGAGCATCACCATCACCTGATTTGCTCCGACTGCGGTACCGTGATTGATTTTACCGATTGCGACCTCGGGGAACTTGAACGCCGGCTTTCGAAGAAGACCAGCTTTAAGATAAACGGCCACCTCCTTGAGTTTGTGGGACAATGCCGGAAATGCCGGGAAAAAACTATGGCAGGGTAAAATAGTAATGTTTAAACGTATTGGTCTGGAACTGGTGCGTCATGCCCCCTTTACCGCCGTTGGGGCCGTGGCTGGCATTATCGTCATGGTTATAATTTACTTTTCCAATGCCCCCAAAGAAATATCGAACTCGCTTTTTTATACCCTCCATCCGCTCCACGTCGTCTTAAGTGCGCTGGTAACTGCATCCATGTACCGAATGCATAATACGAAGGTTAAGCTCTGGGCGACGATTCTTATCGGCTACACGGGCTCCATCGGCATAGCCACGTTGAGTGATATTGTTATCCCGTATCTGGGCGGAGGTATTCTGAACATCCCTATGGAGTTCCATCTCCCCTTTATTGAGATCGAGAAGATGCCCTACATCGACGTCGCCAAGTGGATAGTCATTAATTCCGCGGCTGTTATCGGCATTGCCATTGCCATCTGGAAACCCAATACCAGGTTCCCGCACATGGGTCATGTGCTGCTGAGCACCTGGGCATCTCTATTCAGCTTCATCGCCTTCGGGATTGCCGACTGGATTCCTCTGCTTCCCTTTATTTTCCTGTTTCTCTTCCTTTCAGTGTGGCTCCCCTGCTGTGTCAGTGACATCGTCTTTCCCCTTTTATGGGTACCGGGAGAGTCCTCTTACGAGCATACCCACCATTGAGTAATAGAGGAAGAAGGTATCAAGCCTCCACCGACAGCCTGCCTGTTCATGGCAGAAAACTATACCCCCATCTACATGATTGCCCCTGAGGCGCACTGGTATCCCCCGAAATCGTTATGTTACTATGTTTAATGTATGAATGAACAGTGGTATAACCTGGGTCCGGATGAAACTCTAAAATCACTTGAATCAAGGCGCGCCGGGCTGGAAGTGGCTGAGGCCGGTTCGCGACTGTTACGGTATGGCCCGAACCAGCTCCAGGGCAGGAAGAAGACCCCGCCGGTGCTGGTCTTCCTCCGGCAGTTCCTCAGTCCCCTTATCTACGTACTGCTTGTTGCCGTGGCAATCTCGTTTATCGTCGGGCATTTCATGGACGGCTGGGTAATACTCGGCGTCCTGATGTTAAACGCCATCATCGGATTTATGCAGGAAACACGGGCGGAGAAGGCTATGGAAGCCCTTATCCGGATGGCGGCGCCACAGGCTACGGTACGCCGCGACGGCAGTGTCAGGAACATACCCGCCCGCGAAATCGTGCCCGGCGATATCTTGCTCTTTGAGTCCGGAGACAAAGTGCCGGCCGACGCCAGGCTCATCGAAGCCTCCAACCTGAAAGTAAACGAAGCCACCCTTACCGGCGAGTCGGTGCCGGTGGACAAGCACACCAAACCGCTTTCGGGAGAGCTATCGGTATCCGAGCGTAAGAACATGGTCTTTATGGGGACGGTCGTCACCTATGGCCGGGCGACGACCGTAGTCGTGAGAACCGGCATGGCTACCGAGATGGGCAAGATAGCTACCGGCATCCAGGAAGTCAAGCCGGAGAAGACTCCGCTGCAAAAAAGCATCAGCAAGCTGAGCCGGTATATTATCGGCCTTTTCCTCGGCATCTGTGTCCTGCTGGTAGTCGTCGGGCTTCTC
>DAOVRI010000062.1 GCA_030628245.1 Dehalococcoidales bacterium | reverse complement strand
GGACGTAAGGGCCGACTATCAGGTCCAGCCTCTTGATTCCCTGGCAGACCTTCCGTCTTCACCGGACGGGGCAACCCTCCTCGTTATCCCCTACCTGAGTTGTACCTCCACGGAACTGGAGCACCTGAATCACTTTGTCGCCCGGGGTGGCAATTTAATCATGGCGGATGACTATGGACACGGGAATCAGATACTGGAATCTCTGGGACTTAAAGTACGCTTCAGCGGGCAGATTCTCCTTGACCCGCTGATTAATTATAAAAATAAGTATTTCCCGAGGATTATCCACCTTCAACCCGACCCCCTGACCGTGAATACCGACAACCTGGTCTTCAACCATGCCACCAGTCTGATTAATATCACCGACGATAACACCCTCGCCCTATCTTCTCCCTTCAGCTTCCTCGACTACAACGGCGACGGAACACGGGACGCTGGCGAACCCACGGGCCCGCTGCCGGTAATCTCCCGCCACGGACTGGGCAGCGGACAGGTAATACTCGTTTCCGACCCCAGCATTTTTATCAACAGTATGGATACAATTGCAGGTAATGACAGCTTTATTCAAAATATTGCGGCTAACACGCCCGTACTTTACATTGACCAGTCTCTGCTGACACCATCAGAGCTTTGCCGCACCAAGAGCTGGCTGCAACGAGTACGCGGTCTTTTCTCCACTCCTGTTGTAACAGCGGGCCTGGTCTTAGCGGTAATCATAGCCGCTTCGATACCAATATGGCATAAAAAGAAGGAAACTACCGATGATACCTAGTATTTTTCTATATTCCTCTTTCTTGCCATAGGGCAAACGTGATAAACTCTCTAAAAGGAGACGGTAATGACGACACAGCAGAAAAAAGGACAGGCAATACTGAAAGGCATTATTGATGAAGTATCCAAGGTAGTCGTCGGCAAGGATGATATCAAGGAGATTCTGCTGCTGGCCCTGCTGAGCCAGGGGCACGTGCTTATCGAAGGACTACCCGGAACCGCCAAGACCACCGTCGCCCGTACCTTTGCCCATGCCATCGGCGGTACGTTCAAAAGAGTGCAGGGCACTCCCGACATGTTACCCTCTGATATTCTCGGATTTTATCTTTACCGCGCCGACGGCAGCGCCACGTTTATGCCGGGGCCTGTCTTCACCAACGTGCTGCTGGCCGACGAGTTGAACCGCACCACCCCCCGTACCCAGTCCGCCCTTCTTGAGTCCATGCAGGAACAACAGGTTACCATCGAGCGGGAAACGCATAAGCTGGGACAGCCGTTCATCGTTATTGCCAGCCAGATACCCTACGGCGGCCCCGGAACGTCCCAGCTCAGCGAGGTGCAAACAGACCGTTTTATGTTCCGGACGTGGAGCGGCCTTTCCACTCTGGAAGAGGAAGACCAGATTCTAAGGGATATCGATATTATAACTGAGCCGCATACCGAGGCCGTGACGACACCGGAGGATATTGTACGGCTCCAGCAGGATGTCAAGGAAGTGCATGTCGCCGATAGTATCCGCCGCTATATCCTGGATATTATCGACAATCTGCGCCACCATCAGGATGTAGTGCTGGGACTCAGCACCCGCGCCGGCATATCTCTGCTGAAGGGCGCCAGAGCCAGGGCTTTCCTCCAGGAAAGAGATTTCGTCATTCCCGACGATGTGAAGACATTGCTGGTCCCTGCCCTATCCCACCGCCTCCAGGTCAGCCCCGAAGCCGAAATGGAGGACATCAGCCCCGAGCCAATCATCAATGAGGTAGCCACTCAAGTCCCCGTACCGAAAATAGACAATGCGTAGAGCATCGCCCCAATTATTATGTCAAATATATCTACTGCTGGTTCTGCTGGCGGCTGCCGTAATGTCGCCGTTGCCCTATTTAGTGCTGACGCTGGTCCTGCTGCTGATAATTCTGTCTACCCTGATACGCCCGCAACCACCCAGGTTTAACATAGTAATCAACCTGGCAGTGATGTTCCTGGCGCCGCTGGTACTGGCACCGTTACTGGAACGTATAACAATGCTGCCGCCAACGGCCACTCAAATCATAGCCGTCATACTTGTCCTCCCCGTACTCTACCTGCTCGACCTTAACCTGAGAGAAAACATCAGTTATACGCAGGTATTCACAAAAGCAAAAGGCGAAAGAAATACTACCTATACTTTCGTATCATTGTTGGTCGCGGCACTGGCCGTAATGCTGATAGCACCGGTGGTCAATCGCCACATCCTGCTGTTTACCGGCATCCTCCTGGCCCTGTACCTCCTGGGGGTGCTGATAGGGATACTGTTCACTATTCCCCGCCGTCCCTTTACCACAGATACCCTGATGATAAAGATTATCGTCGGCACCACCGGGAGCACCCGCCTGCACCTGACCAGCCAGACATCGGTAAAAATGCACAGCCAGCTGAGCTTCACCGTCCCCTGGGTTCAGGCCACACCACAGCAAATCATACTGAATAAAGGTAAAACAAGTCTGGACCTCAGTTTCACTCCGCCACTGGCGGGAGAATCACGCCCCCAACTCCAGGTATCGGCAGTCGACCCACGGGGTTTCATCCAGATAAACCAGCTACTCGAACCGCTGAACCTGCACATAATCCCGAGGGCAAAATACGCCGAATGGCTGGCCAGGAAATATTTGGAGCAAACAGGCTCGGGGGTCATTTCCGCAGTTAACCTGCCTTCCCAGGCCTTAGCAAGACCGAAGCGAGGCATCGAATACCTGGAAAGCCGCACCTATCAACCCGGCGACCCGCTAAGAGATATTGACTGGAAACATACCCTGAAACTGAGCCAGCTAATAGTAAGAGAATATCAGGAAGCCGGCGAGCAGGCAGTCATCATCGCCGTTAACCTCTCGGTGGCCGATGTAGAGGCAGCCGATAACCTGGCCTTCAACCTGATAACCATAGCCTTAACCCTGACGCGGGAAAATATACCCACCGCCCTGGCTGCCTATAACCACCAGAATGTTGTCCTCAACACAGCTATCATCGAACCGCTGGAAATGCTCAGGCAAGCACTGTCATTAATTAGAGAAATTACTGTGGTAAAATTCGCTGACCGATATCTGGAACCGACCGACATCGCCAAAATCAGGCGAAATATCAGACAGCTCCAACAAACAGATTCCGAACCTGCCCAGCGACTGCTCGATATCCTCAATTTTGAACATCGCTCTATTGAGCAGGTAGCCAGGACCCACCCGGCCACCCTGGCTCTGGTGTCCGCTACCAGACAGGTATCGGCTCCGGCTATGATACTGCTGGTATCGCAATTGAACCATGACGCCGAAGCTATCCTGGTAACCGCCGAGAAACTGGCCAAGAGGAGATTCACTACGATACCGATAGAATCGGTATGACATCTATTCCACGGTGACGCTTTTAGCCAGGTTCCTGGGGAAATCTACGGGGCAACCCCGTTCTCTGGCGACATAATAGGCAAGCAACTGCAGAACCACCGAATTCACCATCGGGGAAAACAGGGGGTCAATCTGCGGTACGGTAATTACCGAATCGGCCAATCCCTCCATGGTCTCGTCTTCTTCGCTCACCAGTGCCAAAACCGGAGACTGCCTGGCCTTGATTTCCTTGATGCTGGTCACCATGGGCTCGTAGGTATTGTCCTGGGCCACGACCGCCACAACCGGCGTATTGCTTCCCAGCAAGGCGAAGGGGCCGTGCTTCAGTTCCCCGGCTGCATAGCCTTCAGCGTGAATATAGGAAATTTCCTTCAGCTTGAGGGCGCCTTCCATGGCGACGGGGTAGTTGATACCCTTGCCGATAAAAAATATGTTCTCGAAGCCAGCCAGCTGACGGGCACAATCGGCAATTGCCGCCTCGTTGTCCAGTACCTGCTGGACTTTAACCGGCAACTGCCTTATCTCCAGGACAAGGTCATCCAATCTCCCGATATCAACCCGTGAGTAAGGCAAAGCCAGCCAGTACAGGGCGATAAGCTGCGCTATAAAAGTTTTGGTAGCCGCCACGCTTATTTCCGGCCCCGCCCGCGTATAAACCGTACGGTCGGCAATCCGACTGGCCGTGCTGCCGACGACATTGGTGATGGCGACAACCTGACAGCCGGCTTCCTTCAGCTTCCTGATTGCCTTGAGCACATCAGTAGTCTCACCGGACTGGGTAATGACAATCGCCTTATTCCTGGCCGATACGTGGCCGCTGTAGTTAAATTCATCAGCCAGCTCGACTCTTACCGGTACGTTGACCAGCCCTTCGATAATATACTTGCCGACAAGTCCGGCGTGATATGAAGTGCCGCAGGCGAGTATCAGCATATCATCCAAGCTACTGCCATCGGCCCCCGTCAGGTCAGCCGCCGGCTCCGCCGCCGAGATATACTCGGCGAGGGTATCCCGTATTACCTTGGGCTGCTCATGTATTTCCTTGAGCATGAAGTGCTCGTAGCCGCCCTTCTGAGCATCCCCCACACTCCATAATATCTTATGTTCTTCCCGGACGATGCTGGCGCCATCCTGTTTAACTTCTACGGCGTCGGCGGTAACCACAGCGATATCACCGTCTTCCAGATAGATAACCCGGCTGGTATAGTCCAGCAGAGCAGGTACGTCCGAGGCAATATAGTTTTCCCGGTCGCCGATGCCGATAATCAGCGGGCTATCCTTTCTGGCGGCCACCAGCCTGGGTTCACCCGCCATCAGCGCGATCATGGTATAGGAACCCTCGATATCACGCAGGGCCAGTCCTACGGCCTTCTCGAAATCGCCGTCATAATACTTCTCAATCAGGTGCGGTATCACCTCCGTATCGGTCTGGGAAGCCAGATTATGCCCTTCGGCAGTCAACTGGTCCCTCAATTTCTGGAAGTTGTTAATGACCCCGTTGTGCACCACGGCTATTCGGCCGACGCAGTCGCAATGCGGGTGGGCGTTCAATTTCGACGGTTCGCCATGGGTGGCCCAGCGGGTATGCCCGATGCCTGCCATGCCATCCAGCGCCGGCAACGCCTTGGCCAGAGCCTTTACCCTGAGGACATCCTTGTGAACCTCAATGCCGTTAGCCGATACGGCAATACCGCAGGAATCATAGCCCCGATACTCCAGCTTGCTCAGGCAATTAAGGAGAATCGGCTGAGCCTTTTTCTCTCCGATATAACCAACAATGCCACACATATATAATCAGTTCCTTACTATAATCCGCCACGCATTATCATATTTTGCTAAAAACGCCCGGGTTCGCTTAATACACCAGGCTCTTGTCGGGCAACCGACCGCTTATTATCTTCGACATCTGTATCTGGCAGTAGTTACCGACGATAACCCCCGGTTGAGCCGTCACGTTACTTTCTACATTACAGTCCTCGCCCATCATAACGCCCACATTTATCGACGGGCTTTCACCGTTAATTCTGACCTCGCTCTGCCCGCCGACGGCCGTAAAACGCCCCTTGAGCACACAGCCCTTATCAATAACGGAGTCGCTGATGATACCTCCGGCGCCAATGGCGACGTCATTACCGATAACGCTGTTTTTAATCTCGGTAAACGGTGAAATAACGACGTTATCGCCGATACTGGTAGCCGGCATAATACAGACATTCGGTCCGATATCACATCCCGACCCGATAACCACCGGCCCGTAGATGCATGAGCCGGACCGTACCACGGTATCTTCCCCTACCATAACCTTTCCCCTAATGGAAGCGCCGGCCTCAATGGTCCCGCCCAGACTGACCTCAATATTCCGGAGGACGGCATCATTAAGACTGATAATATCCCACGGGTAAACCACGTCAAGCCAGGTGCCCCCGGTTTCCAGAGCGTTAATGGTACAGCCTTCAGCTATCATATTGTTCAGGGCATCCGGGATATCCAGCACCGATTCGGTGAACTTGAAAATATCTCTGGTAAAGGCGTAGATACCGGTATTAACCATATTACTTCCCGCCTCTTTCGGTTTCTCCACGATATCCTTTACCTCGCCGTCGCCGATATTGACCACCCCGTACCTTACCGGGTCGCTTACCCTCTCTACCAGCACCGCTTCCGGCTTTATCTGTACGAAATCGGCGATAGTATGGGCTTCAATCAGGTTGTCTCCGGACAGTACCAGGAACTCGTCCTCGGCCATATCCTTTACCTGCGACAGGGCATGCGCCGTGCCCAACTGCGTCTCCTGAGTCACGTAGGTTATTTCAACGCCGAACTGCTCGCCGGAACCCATGTAGTCGTAAACCTGTTCTTTGCGGTAGCCGACCACGAAGATAATATTGCGGATACCGTTCTGGGCCAGGGACTCAACGACGAACTGCAGTATCGGCTTATCCGCTATGGAAAGCATTGCTTTCGGCCTGGTAACGGTAAACGGCCTGAGTCTCTGCCCCTCGCCTGCGGCTAACACTATTGCCTGTTTCATAGACCACCTCTCAAAGTATCTTAGAATCCGGCAGGATTACCCCGCTGACCACCACCCCCGGTCCGATAAAGGCATTATTGCCAATCATACTGCCGACATTAATCGAGGCATTTATCCCGGTCTCGACAGAGTCGCCGATGATTGCCCCCAGCTTACGCCTTCGGGTATCGATGCCGCCTACCTGGATATTCGCCTTATCCAGCCTCAGGTTGGCAATCTTGGTGCCGGCACCGAGGTTACAGCCTTCGCCGATGACGCTATCGCCCACATAATTATGGTGCGGAATCTTGGTGCCTTTCATGATAATAGAGTTCTTGACCTCAACGGCAGCGCCGATATGACAGCCATCGCCAATAGCGGTGGAGGGTCGAAGATAACAGTTGGGCCCTATCTCGCAGTCTTCTCCGATAACCACCGGCCCAATGATATAGACGCCCGACCTTATCACCGTGTTCTTGCCGATAGCGACGGCTCCCTTCAACACCACGTTCTCTTCCACCTGGCCCAGGTTACAGGCTTCCAGCCCGGCCAGCATGGACTCGTTGGCGGGCAGTAAGTCCCACGGGTAACTGAGGTCAAGCCACGACCTAATCTCCTGATAATGAAGCCCCTCTTTGGTATCCATCAGCAGCTGTAACGAATCGGTTATCTCGTACTCGCCCCGCGGCGATTTCTCCGTTCGCGATATAGCCTCGAATATCTCCGGAGTAAACAGGTACAGCCCGGCATTAGCCATAAGGGTCGGTGGCTTCTGCGTTTTTTCGTATATATTGACGACTCTATCCTCGGACAGCTCGACCATCCCCAATCCCCGGGGGTCCTTCACCTCAATGACACTCATCGTGTTGCGGCCGTTTTTGAGCAGCCGCCTGATATCCTCCCGGCTGACAACGACATCGCCGTTGATTACCAGGAAGCTGACGTCCACCATACCGGCCACTATCCTGATGGCATCCGCCGTACCCAGCTGCTTTCTCTGCTCGGAATAAGCTATCTTTACCCCCCACTTCTCCCCCTTGCCGAAGTAATTCCGCACCTGTTCATCGCAATAGCCGACAATGAAGATAAACTCCTTGACGCCAGCCTCCCTGGCTTCGATGAGCAAGTGCTCCAGAATGGGTTTATTGGCGATGGGCAGCATCACCTTGGGCCTGTTGCTGGTAAGAGGACGCATCCGGTTACCCTCGCCAGCCGCTAAAATAACTGCTTTCAACTTGCTCTCCCCCCGGTATCCACAGAATCCCTGACCGCCGCGAGGCCGCTATCATATAACTGCCGCACTCTCTCCTCGGTTTTAGCCTCGGCCGTCAGCCTGATTTTAGGCTCGGTACCCGAGGCGCGGACGAGCAACCAGCCATCCTTAAAGTTCATCTTGAATCCGTCGGTATTACTGACCGACAGCGGTTCCATAGCCATCAGGTTCGACTCCAGGCGAGACATGGCCACGCCGTCGCTGGCGACACTCCCGCGAAGCAGCGGGTAAACCGGCACGGCATCGACCAGTTCGGAGAGTTTCTGCTGGCTGGCCAGGGCCGCGACCTGCGCCGCAGCGTAGATGCCGTCGGGACAGAGCGAGATAACGGGGAAAATCCAGCTTCCCGATGTCTCCCCGCCGAAATCGCCGCCGTTCCTCAACTCTTCGGACACCCAGGTATCGCCTATCTTCGTCCGCCTGACGTTGAAACCCATCTCTTCGATAGCCATGGAGGCATCCAGCGTCGTCACCACCTCTTTTACTCCCAACCCCTTCGCAAATATTGCCAGCAGCCTGTCACCGGAGATAAACCTGCCCCGGTCATCGACCGCCATCATGCGGTCGGCATCACCGTCATGGGCAATACCGACCGAAGCACCGGATTCTGTGACCACGCGACACAATTCCTGCAGATTGTCCTCAGTCGGCTCGATGCCGCGGGGGAAAAAGCCGCTGGGATAGCAGTTCAAAGCTACCACCTCGCAGCCGAGCCTTTCGAGCAGCCGCGGGGTGACCTCGGAGGCCGCGCCGCAGCCGGCGTCCACCACCACCCTGAGATTCAACTGCTGGGGAAAGCCGGGTAAGATACTGTCGATATGATTATCGATAGCTCCGCTATAAGTATCGCTATGTTTAATATCCTCCCAGCGGGTAACCTCGAACGATTCGTCCGACACCGCTTCCTCAATCTGCACCTGCTGGAGGGAATCGAAGGAAGAGCCGTCCGGATTCAGGAGCTTGATACCGTTGTATTCCGGGGGATTGTGCGAGGCGGTAATCATCACGCCGGCATCGAACTCGCGGGTAATAAAGGCGAGAGTCGGCGTGGGCGTTATCCCGGCGTCACGGCAACGGGCACCCGCCGCCAGCAGACCGGAGACAACGGCGTGTTTCATGGCGTCGCCGGATGTCCGGGTATCCGTACCCACGACCACGCTGCCGTGGTTCCTGCCCACCACCAGCCCCACCCGGAACGACAGCGCGAGCAGGTCTCTATCGAAAACGGCCCGTATACCGGAGGAGCCAAAAAGCTTCATATTACATTAATTCTACTACTATGAGACCAAATGTCAACCAAGTCTACCCTGAGGTAGTGGGTCAATTTGATTGACAAGTGTTATATGATAATATTATGGGTTGGCAAGTTGTTTTTTACATGGATGAGGACGGGAATGAACCTGTAAAAAATTTCATCTTAGGGCAACCAGATGGTGCAATAGCAGAAATCTTGCATGTATTCAAGTTACTTAGGCAATTTAAT
>DAOVRI010000113.1 GCA_030628245.1 Dehalococcoidales bacterium | reverse complement strand
ATCAACACCGTCACGGAAGATAACCACGGCCAGAAGAAACAGTACCGGCTGGTGCGCGAGAGGCTCACTGGGGCCGGAGACGACGGCACCGATATCCAGGCAATCGAGCAGGGCGATATCTCCATCACGCCGCTCTATACCAGCCTGCTCGATAAACCGCCGCATCGCCTCCTGAAAAAGCTTTGCGCCGACCTTCTTCAGGAGTTAAAATACAGTAAAAATACGAATTAGTCCGTTAAAATGCAGCATCACATAGGCACTGACATCATAGAAATAGAACGAGTCCGCCGGGCAATCGAACGCTGGGGAGAGCGCTTCCTGCGCCGTGTCTACACGGAAGCGGAACTTGATATCTACGGCCACCGGGCGCATTCGCTGGCCGCCAGCTTCGCCAGCAAGGAGGCGGTCATGAAAGTGCTGGGCACGGGCAACAGGGGCGTGGCCTGGCGGGAAATAGAAACCCTTTACCACCCCACCGGTAAGCCGCATATCAGACTTAACGGACGGGCCAAAAAAGAGGCGGATAAGCTGGGGATAAAAGAAATTGATGTCAGCCTTTCACATTCGAGGAAGTACGCCACCGCCACCGCCATCGGGTCGACCTAACCTTCCCAGACCACCTTCCCACCGATAATGGTCATTTCCACCTTGATGTCTTTTATCCGCTCCGGCGGCACCTTCGTGGGGTCGTCGCTTAAAACCACAATATCGGCCAGTTTACCCGGGGATATCGAGCCTTTGATGTCTTCTTCAAAAGATGCGTAAGCAGCATTGACCGTATACAGCGCCAGCGCCTGTTGTGGGGAGACGGCTTCTTCCGGCAGGAGCACCTGCCCCGACTCGGCTTTCCGGGTGACCGCCCCGTAAATACCCACCAGCGGATTAACGGGTACGACCGGCGCATCCGAGGCGGCGGCCACGACCAACCCACTTTCCAGGGGCGATTTAATGCGGTAAAGCCACGGCAACTGGCCTGGCGCCACTGTCGCCAGATACCTCTCGCCGTTGTAATATATGAATAAGGGGTGGGTAACGATAACCGCCCCGAGTTTCGCCAACCTTTCAAGGAGATGTGGAGGACACTCACTGCAATGCTCGATGCGGTGTCGCCTTCCGGTAACATGGGAACGACTGTCAACAAATTCCAGAGCATCGATGGCAGACTCGATAGCGCTCTCGGTAATAGCGTGGAAAGCCAGTTGAAAGCCGGACCGATGGCAGTCGAGCGCTAGACGATTGAGTTCTTCCTGCGTCAGTTCCCCCTGCCCCGACGATTCACCCAGCATTATCTTAACCGCACCCAGCCGTAGACGGTTATCACCCGACCCTGTGACTAAACCGTCTTCCTGAAACTGACGCCGCGTTTCAGGACCTGCCATCATGGAGACCCGACTCCGCAGTTTATCCGCGTCTATAAATTTACGGACAATCTGCCATCGGTCGCGGTCATTCCTGTAGGTCGCCTCCTGAAAAGAGGTAATCCCGCTGGCAAGGAAATGCCGGTCGGCCAGGGCGACACCCTCATCCAGTTCCGTATCGGAAAAGGGCGGCATTACCTCGCTACGGATATAGCCCAGCATTTCGATTAGTATGCCGTTTGGCTCGCCGGTATCCAGGTCACGCTCGATGCGGGCTCCGGGCGGCTCCGGTGTTTCTCTGTTGATGCCAGCCAGAGAAAGCGCCAGACTGTTGAGCACGCAGGCATGCAGCGAGCGGTGGCTCAGGACGACAGGGTGATCGGGGGCCACCTCGTCGATATCCCAGCGGGTGGGGCAGCGTTTCTCCGCCAGATAGAACTCGTTATAGTCGGTGCCACTCAGCCATGTCCCCGGCGGGGTTTTCTCCGCCCGGCGGCGGATAGCCTCCTTGATATCGTTAATGGAGCGCACCGCCGACGGACCAAGGTCGATGCTGAGGAGTTTTCTGATAAGGGAGAAAAGGTGGAGGTGGGCATCGTTGAAACCGGGCACCACCGCCCTGCCCTGGCAGTCGATTATTTTAGTCTTTGCCCCGGCCACCGAATCCAGTGCGTCGTTACCGCCGACCATAAGTATCCTGTCGCCGGTGATAGCCACCAACTCCGCGGACGGCTGCGCGTCGTCCATGGTAAGCACACTGGCATTTTTCAGGATAATATCGGCAGCTGGCATAACGACCCTTTTGACGGGGGTATTTATTAGCCAGTATACTATTGATAACTACGCCCTGCAAAGGAGAAGGCGATGGACACGGAACAACGAGCCCAAAAGCTGGTAGCGTGGATTAAGGAGAAGGTGCAAGCCGCCGGGTGCCGGGGCGTGGTGCTGGGGATAAGCGGGGGTCTCGACTCCTCGGTGGTGGCGGTGCTGTGCCAGCGGGCTTTCCCGCAGAACACCCTCGGCGTGATTATGCCCTGCCACAGCGTCGATACCGACAAAGCTCATGCCGGAGTCGTAGCCAGCCACTTCAATATACCGACCATGGAAGTGTCTCTGGATGGCGCTTTCGATGCACTGACCCGGATATTACCGGACTATCAGCCAGACCCGTCGCTCAGTCAACTGGCCCGGGCCAATCTTAAGGCCCGACTTAGAATGGTCACCCTCTACTACATCGCCAACCAACTGAAATACATGGTAGCCGGTTCCGGCAATCGGAGCGAAATTACCGTCGGCTACTTCACCAAGTACGGTGATGGTGGTGTGGATATCTTGCCTCTGGGTAACCTGGTCAAGGGGGAGGTCAGGGAGCTGGCGCGCTACCTGGAAATCCCCCGGGAAATTATCGATAAGCCGCCATCCGCCGGCCTGTGGGAAGGCCAGACCGACGAGGCCGAGATGGGCATCAGCTACGAAGCCCTCGACCGCTATATCCTGACGGGCGCTGCCCCGGAGGAACTGAAAAGTAAAATCGAGGCCAAGAAGGCCGCCGCCGCCCACAAGTGCGAAATGCCGCCGATTGCCGAATTTTAACGGCGGCTTTTCTGTATTATCTCCGGGTATTTGCGGCTCCCCTCGCGGAGTGTCCGCTTCAGCGTGGTGTAATCGACGTGATAGAGTCCGAATCGTTTTTCGAATCCGTGCGCCCATTCGAAATTATCGATTAACGACCAGTAAAAGTATCCTTTGATATTCATGCCGTCGGTAATCGCTTTATTCAGGACGAGCAAATGGTCTTCGATGAACTTCGCCCTCTTCTTATCGCTGTCATCGGCGATGCCATTCTCCGTAATATATATGGGCTTGGAAGTGTAGCCGGACACCAGCTTGAGGACACGGTACAGCCCCTCCGGGTAAATCTCCCATCCCATGTCCGTCAGCTTCTCCGGCGGTGCGTTTTTTACTATATCCAGCTTCTTCTTACCGAAGGGCCTGAATTTCCATAAGAAGCGCATATAATAGTTCACACCGACAAAATCGAAGGCATCCCGGACACCACTGTTAAATGATTCGCGGGCCATTCCGGGTATGGAGAATTTTAAACGACCTTCCGTGAGGTAGATAAGATGCGAATCGCTCATGTTCCGCCTGAGCAAGCGGCTGAACGCAACATCCAGCAGATTCCACCGGCTGGAAGGCTCATAAATCAACATGACAACGACAAGTCCCACCTGGGCCTGCGGCTCAATTCTCTTGATGCAGGTATAGGCGGCGGTATGCGACCGCAGCAGGTTACGAAAGACGGTAGCGGCAGTCTGCAGATTTCTTTCGGCCGGAGGAAATCCGCCTATGAAGTACCCGTTAAAGGCATACACGGACGGCTCGTTGATGGTGCACCACAGCTTTACTTTGGAACCGAGACGCCCGACAACATACTCCACAAACCTGGCGAAGATTTCCGGGGAATCTTCCTGGAGAAACGCCCCCTTTTCCTCAAACCATAAGGGGTTGGTAAAGTGGTGCAGCGTCACCATCGGCTCGATGCCACCCGCCAGCAGCTCGCCCACGACCTGCTCGTAGTGGTCCAGCGCCGATTCGTCGAACTCTCCTTGCTCCGGTTCGATCTTGCTCCATTCCACCGAAAAGCGGTAGGCATTCAACGATAGCGCTTTCATAAGCTGAATATCCTCTTTATAGAGGTTCCACTGGTCACAGCAGACCCCGGCTTTCTGTCCGTTCAGGATTCGTGGCTCTCCGTCTTCATCGACGGCGGACTCGAATTGAAACCAGTTGTTGTTGGTGCAGTTGCCCTCTACCTGATGGGACGACGTGGCGCTTCCCCAGAGGAAATCTTTCCCGAAGCGCCACGGGGCTCTTTTGAGCTTGCTAAAATCCAGGCGCATGCTGGCTTTACGGTCGGTAAACCAGAATAGCAGCCCGAAATACAATATCGCCAGTGCCGGCAAAACTAAGAGCGCGTACATAATATCGTCTTACCTTCCGTAAATATCATCCCGTTACTTTAGCGGGATTATACCACTTTTCACGGTTGATGTTCAGGCAGAATGAGGCTAATAAAGAAATTTGCATCATACTACTTGTTTTGGTAAAACTGTTGTGCTATTATCTGGTTGAGGCGAGAGATGACCACGGAGAGAGAAAAAGCACTGGAACTGGCTATTGGCCAGATAGAAAAGCGGTTCGGCAAGGGCTCCATCATGAAGTTGGGGGAGTCAGCCGTACATATGCCAATAGCAGCCATTCCTACCGGCTCCCTGGCTTTAGACCTGGCCCTGGGTATCGGAGGGATACCCAAAGGGCGTATCACGGAAATATTCGGACCCGAGTCATCCGGAAAAACTACCTTAGCCCAGCATATCATCGCTGAAGCACAAAAAAGAGGAGGTACGGTTGCCTATATCGATGCGGAGCATGCCCTGGACCCCTCTTACGCCGCCAATTGCGGCGTCAATGTTGACGAACTGCTCATCTCACAACCGGATACCGGCGAGCAAGCTCTGGAGATTACCGAAGCGCTGGTAAGGAGCAGCGCCGTTGATGCGATAATTATTGATAGCGTCGCCGCTCTGGTTCCCCGGGCTGAAATCGAGGGGGATATGGGAGACCCGCAGATGGGTCTGCAAGCCCGCCTTATGTCACAGGCCTTGAGGAAACTTGCCGCTGCCATCGGACGGTCCGGGACAGCGGTGATATTCATCAACCAGCTGAGAGAGAAGGTCGGCATCGTCTTCGGTAATCCGGAGGTGACTACCGGGGGCAGAGCGCTGAAGTTCTATAGCTCGACAAGGATTGACCTGAGGCGCGCGGAGACCATCAAGCAGGGAAACGACGCTATAGGCAGTCGTGTTAGAGCTAAGGTAGTTAAGAATAAGGTTGCCCCTCCGTTCCGTACCGCCGAGTTCGACATTATGTTCGACCACGGCATAAGCAAAGAGGGCAACCTCCTTGATATTGGTGTAGAGCTGGGGCTGATAAGTAAAGCCGGCGCCTTTTTCTCCTACGGTGACATCCGCCTCGGGCAGGGCCGGGAAAGCGCCAAGCAATACCTGGCGCAAAATCCTGAACTCGCCCAGGAAATTGAAGAGCGGATAAGAGCCTCAGCCGGCACTACCCACGCCGCATCGCCTGATAAAGAGTAACAGGCATTTACCGGGATAAACCGAACTTAACAGGCAGAGGGTAAATAGCAAGGCTGAGGCACAGGCTTCAGCCTTTTGTGTTTTTAAACGGGGTTGTCAGGTAATGAGTAAAATAACCAGACTGACGGCGGGAAAAAGCCGGGAAAAGCGGGTAAACGTTTACCTGGACGGCAGGTACGCCTTCAGCCTGCTGGCGGAAGTCGCCCTGAAAGAGGGCCTGAAGGTCGGTCAGGAACTGTCTGACGACCAGATAGAGGCGCT
>DAOVRI010000093.1 GCA_030628245.1 Dehalococcoidales bacterium | reverse complement strand
CGTGACCGGCGGTGTCGCCTACCAGTACGCGCGCGAGGTCTTTCCGGAAGCCTCCTTCCTCAAGCTGGGGATGAGCTATCCCCTCCCGGAAAAAATGATAAAATCGTTCGCCGACCAGGTTGACAAGCTCATCGTTGTCGAGGAGCTCGACCCGTTTCTCCAGGAGAATATCCAGGCAATGGGTATAAAGGTCACCGGCAAGGAGTTCATTCCCCTGGTGGGGGAACTGAATACACGAATCGTTACCGAAAGCAGCAAAGGTGCCGGGCTGCTGCCTGATTCCGAAACCGAGAAGGTCCTGCCTCCGGCTTCGGGACTACCCCGCCGCCCTCCCCTGCTCTGTCCGGGCTGTCCCCATACCGGCATTTACTTCGTCCTGAACAGTATCGGGCAGCGCTCCAAACTGGCGGCTTCGGCAAACAATGGGCCACAGGAGCCGAAACTGATTATCACCGGCGATATCGGCTGCTACACGCTGGGCGCCTACCCGCCGCTCAGTGTCCTGGATACTACCGCCTGCATGGGCGCCGGCATCGGGCAGGCGCTGGGCATGGAGAGGGCCGGCGTCAAGAGCAAGGTGGTGGCCATCATCGGCGATTCCACTTTCATGCATTCCGGCATCACCGGACTGGTCGACGCCGTTTACAACGATGGTCATATCACCATCCTGATACTGGACAACCGCACCACGGCGATGACGGGTCACCAGGAGCACCCCGGCACGGGTATCTCCGCGCAGGGTGAAGAAACATTCGCCGTGGATATCGAGAGCCTGGCCAAGGGAATTGGCGTCAATGACGTCAAGGTAGTCGACGCCTTCGATTTGAAGGCTCTGAGGAACGGCCTCAAGGATTCGCTGGACAGGTCGGAGGTCTCCGTAATCATCGTGCGCGGCTCCTGCGCCATGCGGGTGAGAAAACGCGCCAATCCCAGGAAAGTCGACGTGGAGAAATGCAACCAGTGCGGCATATGCCTCGGCCTCGGCTGTCCGGCCATCCAGAGCGTCGACGGACAGGTATTCATCGAACCGACGCTCTGTGCCGGGGACATCTGCACTATCTGCGAACAACTATGCCCCCAGAAGGCAATTTCTGCATAGGTAACGGGATATAAAATGGAAAAAATAGACTTATTAGTCACCGGGGTGGGCGGCCAGGGGGTCGTCCTCGCCAGCGACATCATCGGCGAGACCGCCCTGGCGGCCGGCTTCGACGTTAAGAAAACGGATACGCTGGGAATGGCCCAGCGCGGCGGCAGTGTCCTCAGCCACGTGCGCCTGGCGCCGAAAGTCTGGTCGCCGTTAATCAAAGACGGCAGCGTTGACCTGCTCCTTGCCTTCGAAAAGCTGGAGGCAGCCCGGTGGAGCCATTATCTCCGACCCGGCGGGATAGCCATCGTCAATAATTACGAACAGCCGCCGCTATCGGTCAGCCTGGGGCAGGAGAAGTACCCCACCGATGACGAGATTGCCGCGGCCCTGAAAAGGCCGACCGACCAGGTCTACCTGGTGGATGGTACCGTACGCGCCAGGGAACTGGGCAATGTCAGAACACTCAATATCTTCATGCTCGGGTGTTTTTCAGTGTTCGCACCGCTCGAGGTGGAGGTCTGGAGAGAAAGCATAGCCCGGCGCATGCCGGAGAATATCCGTGAAATTAATCTGACTGCCTTCGAAATGGGCAGAAAGGAAATCGAAAGTGTCCGTATCGGCAAGAGTTAAAAAGGGTATGGAGTTGGGGTCGTGGATACGGCGGATGTTCGACGAAGGCACCGCCATGAGAAAGAAATTCGGCACGGAGAACGTCTTTGACCTTTCGCTGGGCAATCCCATCATGGAGCCTCCCCCCGAGTTCAAGCGTGAACTCAAGCGCCTGGCGGAGAATCCTTTCCCGAGGATGCACGGCTATATGGAGCACGCCGGCTACCCTGCCACCAGGGCGGCCGTGGCCGAGCAGTTGACCAAAGAAACCAGCATCAAGCTTACCGAAAAGGACATCATTATGTCTGTGGGTGCCGCGGGCGCTATCAACGTGGCGCTGAAGACGATTCTCGACCCGGGAGACGAGGTGATACTTTTTCTCCCGTGGTTCGTCGACTACTTCAATTACGTGGAAAACCACGACGGCGTGGTCAAGCTCGTGCCCACCGACGAACACTTCCTGCCCCGATTGGACGAGCTGGAAAAGAGCATCGGCCCCAGAACGAAGGCGGTACTCATCAACTCGCCCAACAATCCCACCGGCGTCGTCTACGACGAGAATTTGATGCGCCGCATGGGCGAGATACTCCGTAAAAAAGAGGCCGAGTACGGGACGGAAATATTCATCGTCAGCGATGAGCCGTACAAGAAGATTATCTACGACGGACTGAAGTATCCTTCCCCGTTGAACTTTCACCGGCACAGCATCATCGCCACCTCGCACTCCAAGGACCTGTCCATCGCCGGCGAGCGTATCGGATATATCGCCCTGCACCCGGAAAGCTCGCACCATGACGAGATGATAACGGGTTTCGTTTTCTGCACACGCGTACTGGGTTTCATCAATGCCCCGGCTTTCATGCAGAACGTGGTACGGAACCTCCAGGATGTGACCATTCCCGTCTCGGAATACCAGCGTCACCGGGACTTTATCTACGACAACCTGGTAAGAATGGGCTATAAAGTAAACAAGCCGCAGGGCACTTTCTACATCTTTCCCAAGTGCCCCATAGAAGACGATGTTGCCTTCGTGCACGAGCTTCAGCAGGAGCACCATGTCCTGACGGTGCCCGGGGTAGCTTTCGGCACACCCGGCTACTTCCGGCTGGTGTACTGCGTCGACGACCGTACGCTGGAGTGCTCGATGCCCGGCCTGGAAGCGCTGGCGAAGAAGTACAAGCTCAAGTAATCTGTAGGCATAACCAATCGTGAAAAACACGGCTGTTGCGGTGTTGCTTTTTATAAAAATTTCGTGGTATACTACCGAAGTGCCAAAATCCCTGTATCCTAGTATATAGTACTACTAGTACGCAAACGTTAAATGAGTGATACAGATAGTCAGGGGACCAGTTGCTAGCGAACTACGGATTAATCGGACTGTTTTTCGTCGTCGTCGTCCTTTTTTCCCTTTTAATGGTAGTTACTCCTATTGTCCTCAGATATCTTAAAATCGTCCCCAGCAATCCCAACCCCATCAAGAATTCTATCTTCGAATGCGGCATGGAGACCATCGGGAAGACCTGGGTGCAGTTCAACTTCCACTACTATTTCTACGCCCTCATCTTCTTAGCCCTCGATGTCCTGGTTGTTTTTCTCTACCCGTGGGCGGCGCAACTCAGACAACTGGGACTTTTCAGCTTCTTCGTCGTGTTGATTCTTGTTTTCATAGTGCTTATCGGCTACATCTACGCCTGGAAGAAGAAGGTCCTTGAATGGAAGTAAGCAGCGATAGAGAGTATATCTATACATCTTCGGAACTGGACCAGCAAGAAGGTCAGCTAATCGAAGAGGTGAAGGCGGGTGCCAGGGAGAGCATCCCCGACCCCGACGCCTGGCTGGACGAGGAAGTAAAGCGAAGCATCATGCTGTCTTCGGTAGACGCCGTATTGAACTGGGCGCGGCGTTCTTCATTGTGGACGGCGATATGCTTCCCCGCCTGCTGCGCCTTCGAGTTTATTGCCGCCGAAGGCCCCCGTTTTGACATGTCCCGCTTCGGCATGGAAATTCTACGGGCTTCGCCCCGCCAGGCCGACCTGATGATTACCGCCGGCACCCTTACCTGGAAGATGGCACCCGTTGTCCGGCGGATATATAACCAGATGCCCGAACCGAAATGGGTCATTGCCATGGGCGCCTGCGCCATCAGCGGCGGCATTTTCCGCTCGTCTTACAACGTGGTGCCGGGATACAACAAGATAATCCCGGTCGATGTTTACGTGCCCGGCTGCCCGCCCCGCCCCGAAGCCCTTATCTACGGCGTGCAGATGTTGCAGAAGAAGATAGCCAAGGAGCGCCCCATACCGGACCTCCCGCAGATTCTACAGAGAGGTAAAAAGGAATGACGGTAGCCCTCTCCGGCAAAGACATTGCCAGCCAGCTCGAAGAAAAATTTCCGGACAGCATCGAGGAAACCAGCCGGGACTGCCTGGTGGTGAAGAGCGATTCTTTACTGGCGGTAGCCGGGTATCTTAAGGATACCGAGAGCCTCGCATTTGACTATCTTAATTACATTACCGCCGTCGATTACTACAGCTATTTCGAGGTCGTTTATCAGTTGACATCCCTGAAGCATAACCACTCCGTCATTATCAAATCTAGGTGCTACGGTCGGGAGAACCCGGCGGTACCTTCGGTAATCGGCCTGTGGCAGTCGGCTGACTTCCAGGAACGCGAGATTTACGACCTCATGGGTATAAAATTTGAAGGCCACCCGAATCTGAAGCGCCTCTTCCTCTGGGAAGGATTCCAGGGGCACCCCTTACGAAAGGATTATCTCTAGTGACCACGACCGAGATGATGACACTCAAGACCGAGCCTTTTGTCCTGAACTTCGGGCCGGTACATCCGAGTACCCACGGCGTGTACCGCATGAGAGCCACCCTCGACGGCGAGGTCATACTTGACATCGAGCCGGTCGTCGGCTACCTGCACCGCGGCATCGAGAAACTGGCTGAGGAAAGGACTTATTCCGGCTTTATCCCGCTGACCGACCGGCTGGACTATATCTCCCCGATGAGCAACAACCTGGGTTATTGTCTGGCCGTGGAGAAGCTGGCGGAGATAAAGGTGCCGGAACGCGCCGAGTACCTGCGCGTCATCATGGCGGAATTGCAGCGCCTGGCCAACCATTGTATTGCCGTCGGCTCTTTCCTCAACGATACCGGGGCCTACTATACCCCCTTCATGTACGCCTTCCGCGAGAGAGAAAAGATTATCGACCTCTTTGACATGGTCTGCGGCCAGCGCCTTACCTATAACTACATGAGAATCGGTGGCGTCGGCCAGGACATCCCCGATGAATTCCTGCCGGCACTGAAGAAGCTGGTTGAACAGATGCCCCGCTGGGTTGACGAGTATGACCTCCTGCTCATGCAGAATGAGATACTGCTGGCGCGCACCAAGGGCGTCGGCGTCCTGCCCAGGGAAACAGCCATCAACTGCGGCATCAGCGGTCCGGTAGCCCGCGGCAGCGGCGTCAACTGGGACCTGCGTAAGGCCGACCCCTACTCCGTCTATGACCGCTTCGAGTTTGATATCCCGCAGGGCGAGACCGGTGACTGCTACGACCGCTATCGCGTGAGAATAGAGGAGATGCGCCAGAGCCTGCGTATTATCAAGCAGGCCATGAACGATATACCCGCCGGACCCGTCAGGGCCGATGTGCCTCACCTCATTCGTCCCCCCAAAGGTGAGGCTTATGCTCATCTTGAGGCGCCCAAGGGCGAGCTCGGCTATTACCTGGTATCGGACAACTCCATTGCCCCCTACCGGTGCCACATACGGCCCACCAGCCTGATAAACCTGACCGCCCTGCGTGAAATGGTCAAAGGATGGAAGGTAGCCGACCTTATTGCCATCTTCGGCAGTATTGATATTACTATGGGCGAGGTTGACAGATAGTGGCGACGCCTGATTTACTGATTCGCAACCTGCCGATGCAGGCAGTCCCTCCGGACTGGCCCGGCGGCTACTGGTGGCACTGGCTGTTCTTCACCGTTGTCCTTATAGCCTTCGTTCTGGTCATGGTGATGGTCGTTATTTATATCGAGCGCCGGGGTCTGGGCCGCATGCAGTCCCGCCTCGGCCCCAACCGCGTCGGTCCCTTCGGCCTGTTACAGCCGGTAGCCGATGCCGTCAAGGTCTTATTAAAAGAGAATATCGTGCCCGATAAAGCCGACAAAATAGTCCACTGGCTGGCGCCGGTAATTGCTTTTGTGCCGGCATTGATGATTTTCGCCGTGGTGCCGTTCCAGAACGGAGCGCTGCTGGCCGACCTTAATATCGGCATACTCTACGTGGTAGCTATCAGCTCCGTCGCCACCATAGGCGTCTTTATGGCGGGGTGGGGCTCCAGCAACAAGTATTCGCTGCTCGGCGCCATGCGTAATGTCGCCGCCGTGGTCAGCTATGAGATGCCGCTGGTGCTGGCCGTTATTGGCGTGGTGCTGGTCGCCGGCTCGCTCTCCATGAACCAGATTGTTGTGTCCCAGGACATCCCCTTCATCCTGTTCCAACCCCTGGGCTTTCTCATCTTCTTCGCTGCCGGCTGCGCCGAGATTAACCGCAGCCCCTTCGACCTTATGGAGGCCGACCAGGAGCTTGTCGCCGGCTTTCATACCGAATATTCCGGTATGAAATTCGCCATGTTCTACCTGGTAGAGTATGCCGAAGCCATCGCCATCTCCGCCATTATCACCACACTCTTCCTCGGCGGCTGGAGAGGCCCGTTACTGCCGCCGTGGCTGTGGTTTATCGTCAAGGCGCTTATCGTCTTCTTTTTAATGGTCTGGACACGGGCTACGTTGCCGCGCGTCAGGATTGACCAGCTCATGGCATTTGCCTGGAAGTTCCTCTTCCCGCTGGCGCTGATAAACCTGTTCGTTACCGCCATACAGGTCCTCGTCTGGCCGGATGTGCTGCCCTGGGCAGTGATTATCATCAATTTCGCCATCATGGGCATACTGATATTATTATGGTCGAAACTCTTTAAGTTAGGATGGGGACGCCTTGAAGTTTGAACGTTACG
>DAOVRI010000052.1 GCA_030628245.1 Dehalococcoidales bacterium | reverse complement strand
GATTTCCTGCCGTTGTTCCGGGAAAGGTACGACCTGGTAATACCGATCGCCAGCTACCGGAGCAAGCTGCTGGCTCCCTTGCTCGAAACGGTGGTCAGCGAGGAATTTAAAGAGGTAGTTAATAAAGCGGGCGGTTACGATACCTCTCAGACAGGCATGACTGCATTTTTATAGACAGCGCGAGCCTGTTTTCCCCCGTTTTTTCATTGACCCGAAACTGGGCCAGTGGTAGAATTTTGGGAATCGTAGAAAAAATTTGTTGATTTATTGAAAGGAGCAGACAATGGCTGGAGGATACATGGGAAAGCTCCTGTTCGTGGACCTTTCCACCGGGAAGATGACGGAAGAGACGCCGGATGAGAGTTTCTACCGTAAATACATCGGGGGCTACGGCATCGGGGCCAGGATTCTTTACGACCGCCAGAAGGCCGGCGTAGACCCGCTCGGACCGGATAATATCTTTGCCTTGATTACCGGCCCGCTCACCGGCAGTCCCGCCATAGGGGGAGCCCGCTACCAGGCGGTGGCCAAGTCGCCGCTCACCGGCGGCTGGGGAGACGCCAATTCGGGGGGTCACTTCGGCCCTTACCTCAAGTTTGCCGGCTATGACGGCGTGTTCTTCACCGGCATCTCGGAAAAGCCGGTTTATCTATTTATCGACGATGGCAAGGCGGAACTGAGAGATGCTACCCACCTCTGGGGAAAGGACACCTATTTCACCGAGGACGCGCTGAGGGCAGAGCACGGCGGCGTGGCTAAAGTCATCTGCATCGGCCCGGCCGGGGAAAAGCTCTCTCTCGTTGCAGGTATCATCACTCATAAAGGAGACGCCGCCGGACGCTCGGGGTTGGGGGCCGTCATGGGCTCCAAGAAGCTCAAGGCGGTTGTCGCCAGGGGAAATATGAAAGTACCCATCGCCGATATCGAGACGGCTAATCGACTGCGAAAAGAGCATATTGAAGATTTGAAGGGATTCATGGAGCACTTTCACATGTATGGTACCGGCTCTCACGGCGATATGTCGGCCCACAGCGGCGATACTCCGGTCAATAACTGGGGCGGCGTCGGCGTTAACGATGTGCCCGATGTCTCCGGTCTCAATAAAGACCATGTCATCGCCAACCTGGATAAGCGATTCGGCTGCTGGCGCTGTCCGGCTGCCTGTAAAGGCAGCCTGAAAGCGGGCACCGGCGAATATAAGTACCCGGCGGGTACTCAGAGGCTGGAATACGAGACTATCGGTGCTTTCGGGGCGAACTGCGGTAATACCAACGTAGAGTCGATAAATATGGCTAATCACCTCTGCAATGCTTATGGGATGGATACCATCTCGGCCGGTACCATCGTCGCCTTTGCCATGGAGTGTTATGAGAACGGTATTATCACCAAGAAGGATACCGATGGCATTGAACTCAACTGGGGCAATCACCGGGCCCTGGTGGCTTTGGTGGAGAAGATGGTGAAGCGCGAGGGCTTCGGTGATATCCTTGCCGATGGAGTAAAAATAGCCGCCGAGAAAATCGGCAGGGGGGCTGAGAAGTTCGCCGTGCACGCCGGTGGTCAGGAATTAGGCATGCACGACCCCAAGGTCGCCGGTCACCAGTTCGCCGGTATGCCGTCCGCGGCCATGTACTGGATGAATGCTACCCCCGGCCGCCACACCCAGGCTTTCGGCCCTGCCAGCTTTATAAGCCACCTCAACAACGCCATGGGTACCTGCATGATTATTTTCCAGTGGCCGTCCGCTCGTGGTCCCTATACTCAGAGAATGATGGCCGCCGTGACCGGCTGGGACTGTTCCATGGAGGAACTGCTCAAGGCAGGCGAGAGGATTGGCAATATGCGGCACCTCTTTAACCTTCGTGAAGGTATCAATCCCCTGAAGCACTACCTGCACGGTAGAATAATCGGCCGGCCTCCCCTGACGGATGGGCCGCTCGCCGGCGTGACTTCGGACGTCGAGGCGGAGGCGTGGTGGCACCTCGGCGCTCTGGACTGGGACCGCATAACTACCGTTCCCAGCCGTAATAAACTGCTGGAACTGGGCCTGAATGCTGAAGCGGAAGAGCTATGGCCTCCGGATAAAATGCCCAGGATGGGACCGGGCGGGCCCGGACAATAGCACTGGAGATATGACTATGTTTAAATGCCTCATATATATGTACGGATTACCCTATGAAATAACCACTCTCCGTGAGGTGGAGGTTGAGCTCAGCGATGGGGCCGGTATGGCGGAAGTCGTCGTCGCGCTCAGGGAAAAAGTACCCTCGCTGGAAGGACCGGTCATTCGTACCGGCCAGGACCGGCTGGAAGAGAATTACAAGTTCAATATTAACGGTAACTTCTACTATGACGGCATGGACTTTCAGCTGCACCCCGGCGACCGTATCGCCCTGCTTGTGCCCGTTACCGGCGGGTAAAATACGGGGCGGGGTGGCTAACACCACTTGCCCCCGGCGGCAAAGAGCACTGGAACAACTTCGTCAAGAGGCGTAAAGACTGGCGGGCTGGAAAAAGAGAGGGACCCTGATATAGGGGACAAATTGTATAATAATGTCATTCTCGGGCTTCAGCCTGAAGGCTTGACCCGAGAATCCAGACCCCGTATTCACCCGACTGGATTCCAGCTTTCGCTGGAATGACAATTAGTGGTCGGGAATAACAAACCGTTGCTAAACATCCTCGGAGAGGGGAGTGTAAATGGCGGTCCTTTCGGGACAGGATATAATCCGTTTGATAAAGCAGGACCCCCCGCTGGTTGAGGGCTGGATTGACCTCGATGAGCAGGTGCAGGCCAACGGCTTCGACCTTACCCTGCGCGACGTGGCCGTACCGCAGTCGGCGGGGAGGATAACGGCGGCCAACAGCCAGAGGGTTGTTTCTGATTTATCCCCGCTGGTATTCGACGGGATAGGTTCCATCGAGCTGGTGCCCGGCATCTATATCATCACCTATAACGAGATTGTGCACCTGCCGAAGAACATCATGGCGCTGGGTCGGCCGCGGTCGAGCCTGCTGCGCTGCGGCGTTACCGTGGGCACGGCGGTCTGGGATGCCGGGTACGAGGGGCGCTCGCAGTCTCTGCTGGTGGTCTATAATTACCGGGGCTTCCGGGTGGAGAAGAATGCCCGGATAACGCAGCTCGTTTTCTTTGAACTGACCGGTGATTCGGAAGGCTATAACGGGGTCTACCAGGGGGAGAATATTTAGGGGATTAGAACTGCCCCGCCACGAAGTCGGGCACATCCACCGTACCGAGTATGATTGGCTTCTGATGGCAGTCGCTGCCGCCGGTCATGAGCAGGTTATTCTTCTGACAGAACTCAATATAGTGGGCCGTGGTGGCGGCGTCATTCCGGGAGTGCCAGCACTCTACGCCGTCGATATAATCCAGCATATGTTCCTGAATAATCTCCGTCTGCTCTTTCAAATCAGTGGTCAGGCTTATCAAAGAGGTGCCGTTGGGGTTGTTGGGGTGGGCCAGCACCAGCCTGCCGCCGGCGTTCCTGATAAGCTCCGAGGCCTCGGGCAGCGTCAGCGGGTACTTGGGCACATCGCATTTTACTAAATATCTATCGAAGGCTTCCTGCCGGTTGCCGACAATCCCCTTTGTTATGAGGTAGTCGGCGATATGGGGTCGGCCCAGGGTGCCGTCAACGCTTGCCTGTATCTCCTCCAGGTCTCTCTCAGTAAATCTCGGGATATTTTCTTTATCGAACTCAATATTCAGCTTTTTCAGAATCTGGCTTGCCCTGTCTTCCCGGTGTTTCCGCATCAACTGGAGCTTGTTACGCAACGACTGGTCGTTTATATCAAAACAGTATCCCAAGAAATCAAGCGAAACGGACTTGCCGCCGGGGGAGCTGAAGGTCACATTTAATTCTATCCCGGTAACATAGGCTATACCGTGCTCTTTAGCCAGGGTGATGGCTTTTGCCTGAGCGTCGATGGAGTCGTGGTCGGTAATTGATATTAAATCGAGTTTCCTTTTCCGGGCTTCCCTGAGGACCTCCTCAACAGATAGATTACCGTCGGAACCGGTGCTGGTATGAATGTGTAAATCTATCTTCATGCGGTTGCCCTTCTTATCCTTTCTCCTGCTTGATTATATACCATTCTTCCGGCGGGTCTCTGGTGGTATCGACTGTCAGGTGGACGATATTGAGACCGGGATTCAGCTTTTTCAGGTCGTTTAAATCTACAGCTTCGAACTTCTTTTTATTGTTGAGGTAGGCCTCCTCGGTCAGGGCGTTGGAGACGTAGTTTTCCTTGTCACGCGCCAGTATCCGCCGGATGGAGACCTCCCGGGGGCAGTCGGTCTGGAGGATGACGAAGGTCCTGTCATGTCTGGCGGCGATGGCCGCCGCCCGCTGCCGCAGCGACTGCGTGACGAAGGTGGCATCCAGGATAACACAGTTATCGCTTGCCATGGCTTCGTCCGCCTGCCGGAACATCTCGTCGTAGACCTGCGTCCGTTTATTCATGTCGCCGGCGACCTTCGCGTCGAAGATGTCCTCGTTTTTCAGCACCTCCAGGCGGATAAGGTCGGTACGCAGGAGCTTGCACCCCTTGATTTTAGCGACCTCCTCGGTGGTCTCCGTCTTCCAGGTGCCGGGCAGTCCGCAGGCGATGAGCAGAAAACCGGGCTTGAGTTCGGCTTTGATATATTCCGCGAAGGGTTCTCTCATATTATTGATCCCTTAATCGCCTTCCGTATACGATTCCGCCAGCTCGAAGTAACTCCGGGTGTTTTCCAGTATTTTTGCCTTTTCTCCGGGGTCTATAAATGCGTCGGCGTACTGGAAGCAGCCCACCTTGGCCCGCACACAGGCGCGGTAGCATTTATAGAAATTAAGCAGTTCCCTGAGTTCCTCGTCGCCGCTTTCTTTAACGTAGGCATTGATGAAGCTGCCGGCAAGGTCGGCCCGTCCGTAGTGGTCGAGGTCCATAGCCAGGAAGGCGACCTCCGAGGCGACATCGCAGTAGCGGAAGCGGTCGTTGAACTCGATACAATCGTAGATGCAGATGCCATTAACGAAGCAGATGTGGGCGGCGTGCAGGTCGCCGTGGCAGTCGCGTACCCGGCCCTCGGCCACCCGCTTCTTAAACAGAGGCTCGTTTGTTTTGATAAAATTTTCGTTCCAGGTCCTGATACGCTGATGAGTTTCCGGGGAGACAGTGATGCCGATGTATTTCTCGGTCTGGGTAAAGTTCTCGCCGGTATTCCGGGCGACGGTATCGATGCCGCCGAATTCGTCGATATCCCCGCCGGTGGCTGCCTTCCGATGGAATTCTACCAGCAGCGCCGCTACCCTGGCCAGCATTTCCGGTGTTACTTCATTTTTAGTCAGCAGGACGTCCATCATGGCTTCCCGGGGCAGGCGGCGCATCTTCACGGCGTACTCCTTGACCGCGCCCATGCCGTCCATGACGATACGGCCGTCATCATCGGTCACCGGCACCACTTCCAGATAGGCATCGGGGCAGAGCCGCCGGTTGAGTTCGAGTTCCTTGATGCAAAAGGTGAGGCGTTTTTCCAGCGTGGTGTAGTCCAGGAAACCGAAATCCACCGGCTTCTTTACCTTATAGACGTAGGCGCCGGCGATGAAGACATAAGACATCTGGGTCTGCACCAACTCTACCCGCTGCGGGGGCTCGGGGTAGGCTTCAGGTTCGAGCAGGGCTTGAATCAGTTCCGGTAGCTCCGACATATAGGCGGCACCCATCAACCGTAAATTACTACCACAGGCGTTGTCAGTCACCTGTGTTGCTCTGAAATCAGGGTATAGAGCGCTATTTCGCAGTCTTGGACTGTTCTTTTCTCTTTTCCTGATGCTTTTTCGCCGCTTTCAGGTGTTTATGCCAGGCGACTCTTTTAGATTTATTCATCATTAATAATATAGCTTATATCAGGTTTTCCTGCCACCCCTCTCCTGAACGAGCTCGGCAAAGCGGGCGAAGGAGCGGTCGAAGGTGCGTTCAACCTCCGGTGGGAAGACACAGGCGGGAAGCTCGTCCATCCTCAGATGGTAGGCGATACATTCGCAGCACTTGCCCTTGCGGGAGCAGGGTTCGTAGGTGCAGTTGCATTTAGCTTTATTAGCTTCGATATTACATTCCATTTTTATAAATACCTTTTCCTCATTTCTCCGGACAGGCCGGTGAGCAGTTCCAGGGCTTTTTCAGCGCCTTCCTCGCCGAGCGGTATCAGGGTGCAACTGGGCGTGAGCAGGCTCTGCGCCGCCAGGTCTTTAAAGCGCACACCGTTCCGGGTGAAGGGGGCCATCGCCTCTTCGAGGCGGTCTTTGAGGCTGGCTACCGACTCTTTATTTAACGATTCTCCATCGTTGGGGACGATGCCCCAGGCGATACAGCCGCCCCGCGCTAGAAAACTCTTGATTTCGTCGGGGTAGAGGCTTACCGACTCGGCAAAGTTATATGTATCGAAGTTGAGGATATCGAGGCTGGTTTTCAGCAGTACGGACCAGTCGGTATTGCCGCAGCAGTGGATGCCTTTGAGTCCGCTGATGCCGGCGAAGACCTCGTCAATCATCTCGGCGACCTTTCCGGGTGAGGAGAAGGGGCCGGCGGCGACCGACGACCCGTAAGAGGCCATGTACGGCTCGTCGACGAAGATGATGGTGTTTTTCGAGATTTTCCGAAGCTCTTTTTCCTGCCAAGCCGCCTTGAGCTTAAGAAGTTTGGCAACGGCATCGCCGAGGATGTCGTGGTAGAGTATCGCGCGTTTGGTGTCGTCAGCAACGGTCAGTCCCCAGGAGAGCGGGCCGGTGACATGCCCTTTAACGACCGGCGGCGACAGTCCGGGCTGTTCTAGGAAGGCGTAGAACCCCGCCGCGTAGTCGGGGCTGAAAGGGTATTCATCAGAATTGTTGTCCAGGTAGGCGGCGTAAAGCTCTTCCAGTGGTTTCTGGTAGTCCTGGGAGGTATCCACGTAAATACGGTCGCCCTCGACGACCACGCCGGGGAAACCCTGGCTGTACTGGACGTACATGTTCTCCAGGAAAGACCGCCGGGGCAGCTGGGGCCAGGCGGGGATATCCCTGAGGTAGCGGGTCACCAGCGAGCATGCCTGACGGGGGTCGGTGTGGGGCATGCTGCCGATTATCGTCGGCAGGCAGTTAAATTCAGTATTTGACATAACATTAACCCTTTTTGATGTATTTCCCGATGAGCAGGTCGAGTTTTTTCTTCTGTTCGGCGGGTATCAGTGCGGGGTCGGTAACGATGGCCGGCCCCAACGCCGAGGCACAGTCGCACTCCCGCTTTTCGGGCAACCTGCCCGCCGCCAGCCCGATGGTCTTCCTGGCGTAGTCTATGTTGCTGCGCATGGTCGTCAGGATAGCCTCGACGCTGACCGTCTCGTTGGTCTCGTGCCAGGAATCGTAGTCGGTGACACAGGCGATTGACGCGTAGCAGATTTCGGCCTCGCGGGCGAGCCGGGCTTCCGGGAGCACTGTCATGCCGATAACGTCGGCGCCCCAGGATTTGTAGAGTCGCGACTCGGCGCGGGTGGAGAAGGCGGGGCCTTCCATGGCGATGAAGGTGCCGCCTTTATGGACGGTGGCGCCGGCTTCCAGCGCGCACTCATAAATTATCTGGCTGAGCACGGGACAGAAGGGGTCGGCGAACTGGATGTGGGCGACAATGCCGTCGCCGAAGAAGCTGTGAAAGCGATGGTGGGTACGGTCGATTATCTGGTCGGGAATGAGTAAATGCCCGGGCTTTAATTCTTCCTTGAAACTGCCGCAGGAGTTGGAGGATATGATGTACTCCACGCCCAGCGACTTTAAAGCGTAGATGTTGGCGCGGGAGGGGACCCCGGTGGGGGAGAGACGGTGGCCCTTGCCGTGCCGGGGCAGGAAGGCGATGCCCAGTCCGCCCAGCTTGCCCACGGTGATAGCATCGCTTGGTTTGCCGAAGGGGGTATCAATATTGACTAATTCTATATCCGTTATGCCTTCGATATCATAAAGCCCCGTTCCGCCGATAACGGCCAGTTTAGCTTTAGCTGTGGGCATGGGAGACCTCCTGTGATAGTCCTATCTTTTTATTGTGAACTAGACAATGCCTTTCGTATTCTTCGAATTTCTTTAGTAGAGAAACTTTGTCAGAGAATAAATCTAAACAACCTTCTTTTAAGGTTTTAATTACTTCATGAGCGATTTGACGTATTGCAGGTGGAACAGGGTTACCCATGTCCTTTTTATCATCCTTTGTGTAAACCTTCCACGCAAGAGAATTGAATCTAGTAAGATTGGCGTATGCTTGGTCAAGTTTGGGGTCAACGTGTGCTCCACCTTCTTTGTTAGCTAAGGCGAGAATTAAATCCCTACGATTAAATAAATTACCCTTTATGTCTTTAAATACTGTATTTCTATTCCACCATTTACCAAATCCGACTTTTTTTTCGTTACTTCTTGATGGTGAACCGTTATTAAGAGGTGCAACATAATCGCCCTTCATATTCTCCCCTTCTTGTTTTGATAGTCTAGTCATTGTCAAGCAATTGCTTGGTAGAAGATTTTCGGGTCTAAAAATGCTAGCGGAATCGTAAAAAAGAATATTCATCTTGTTCAATTGTGTTAGCAAGGCGCTACTACGCGTTGTATCATGAACCAAAACTCTGACAACCGTTGCCAATCTCTTTGCTTCACCTTCAAATCCAGTATCATAAGAAACCGCCGAATTGATTAAAAAATGAATTTGGTCTCCTAAATGAACTAATAGTTCTTCTCCGCTCACTGAATATTTACTCATCTACCTCACCCCCTTAATCCCCCTCTCCTTCAAAGGAGAGGGGGAGGGTTAGGGAAGAGGGGCTTCGCCCCTCTTGAACGCCCCGTTTTACTGCGAATCCAGTTTCTTATGCAGTGACTCGATTGTCTCCCTGAATTTCCGGTCGTGTGCCTCTCTGCCCTCGGTATACATCGCCGGGTACCACTCTATCTTCTGCAGGCCTTCGATTACCGGGTTAATCTTATCAAAGGGGATGGATATCAGTATGGTGCCCGGCGGGAATACCTGCTTTGCTTTCATGCCGTGGGATACATCGGTAATGATATAGTTCACTTCGCCGCTTATATACGGGTAAGTGGTCAACCAGGAACAGGCTATGACCGGCGTTCCCTGGCTGGTCCACATCTTTCCCGTCGAATAGCACATTGCCCTGAGTATAATTTCCAGTTGAGTAGGGTCGGCGGACAGAATCAGCACATCCGGGGTGAACGTCAGTTTATCTATAGAAGCAAAAGCAACATACTTAACGCTGTTCCTCTCAAGTTTGGTGACGTAATGATAGAGTCTCCGGTTGGCGCGGGCTTCCTCAAATATGCGCAGGGCCGGTCCGATATGGCCGCTTTCGAAAACAGGGTCGCCCTCGGCCATACCCGTAAGTATAGGTCCGACACATGTAAAGTTGTCTACCGTGGCGTAAAAAGCTTCCGCTTGCTGGGCTTCCCTCATCATCTCGCAAAGAGACAGATTTTTCTCCAGCTTCGCTATTCCGTCTGGTTTGAAAAGGAGAAACTTGATGCCGACAGGTTTCATTTTAAAATTGAATTTCTCGAATAAAGATAAGTCTGGCAATAATGAACTCATGTTAACCTCCATAAAATAATTTTATTTACATTATTAACGGGTTCCGACGGCAACTTTCCGCATTCTACAATTCTATCAACTCTTTTTCAACTCCCTCACGAACAAAGATTTGACAGGTCACATTAAGGTGTGGTATAATATATGCACAATCAAAAAAGCTAACCCCTCTGGTGAGGGGTTTTTTAGTTTTCGGGGTCTATAAAATCCCTGCGATTCCCTTCCCATAATCCCCGGTTATTACGCCGTTTTCAGTAATTATCGCCGTAATATACTCGTGGGGGGTGACGTCAAAGGCGGGGTTGGCGGCGGCAACGCCCTCCGGGGCGATAGGCACGCCCTGGACGTGGGTCACTTCTTGCGGATTCCGCTCTTCTATAGGGATTTCCGCACCTGTTTTTATGGAGGTGTCGATGGTGGAGGTGGGGGCGGCGATGTAGAACGGGATGCCGTTCTCTTTAGCCAGCACCGCCAGCGTGTACGTGCCGATTTTATTAGCGGCATCCCCGTTGGCGGCGATTCTATCGGCGCCGGTAATGACGCCGTCGACCTTCCCCGTCCTCATAAAGTGTCCGGCCATGTTATCTGTAATCAGGGTAACCGGCACGCCGGCCCTTTGAAGCTCCCAGGTGGTCAGGCGCGCCCCCTGCAAAAGCGGGCGGGTCTCGTCCGCCAGTACTTTAACGTTTTTCCCCTGCTTATGCGCCGTGATGATAACGCCCAGAGCCGTGCCGTAGCCGGACGCGGCCAGTGGCCCCGTGTTGCAGTGGGTCAAGACAGTCCAGTCGGCCTTGATAAGCTCGGCGCCGAACAGGCTCAGGTGACGGGTGGCGTCCGCTTCTTCTCTGTGTATTTTTGAAGCCTCGTCGACGAGTGTTTTTTTAATATGTGTGACGCTTTTGCCCGAATCAGCGACCCCTTTCATGCGTTCCAGGGCAAAGAACAG
>DAOVRI010000188.1 GCA_030628245.1 Dehalococcoidales bacterium | reverse complement strand
ATTATTGGCCTGCAACTGGCAATTAACTGGAACGACTTTGATATTATACCAGAGTCTGCGCGTTTGTCTTTTAGTCGGCAAGTAACTAGAATAGCATTTAGAGTCAGGGAAAGGAGAAGTAGTATGGTAAAAGCCAGTTATCCCATGTGTGCCCATTGTCCTACCAGGGTCTGCGAGAACCAGGGAAGTAAAGCGAGCGAAGGTCCTCCATCTCTTGAGAAAGCGCCGGCCTTCTGTCCCATGAAACTCATGCCGGAGGTGTTTAAGGAGTCGTCAGCCGAATATAATAAGCCGGAGGTAAGAGAGTTCGCCCGCCTGGCCTCCATACAGGAGGCCGAGTGCTACGAGCGACTGCCCGATGGACTGAGAACGAGGCTTCCCCGCATCGAGGAGTTGATTCAGTTCTCCCGGAAGTGCGGCTATAAAAGAATCGGCATCGCCCACTGCGCAGGACTGTTTAAAGAGGCAGGTCTTCTCACCGGGATTCTGGAAAATAACGGGTTCGAGGTTGTCTCCGTCCAGTGCAAGACGGGAGCCGTCCCCAAGGAAAGTATCGGTCTCCGGGCGGATGAGAAGATTGCCGAGCCGGAGGACTGGGAGACCATGTGTAATCCCATAGCCCAGGCGATGATAATCAATAAGGCGAAGGTTGACCTGGCGGTTATGCTGGGACTCTGTATCGGGCATGATACGCTGTTCATCAAATATTGCGAAGTTCCGCTGACGGTGATTGCCGTCAAGGACAGGGTTTTCGGGCATAATCCCCTGGCGGCTCTTTACCTTTCCGAATCCTACTATCGCCGACTCGGGAATAAAATAGAATAATGCATTTTGGAGGTCAGTAAAATGGCAATTATCGATATAAGTATCGTGCCGGTGGGGACATCGTCACCTTCGGTCAGTGAGTATGTTGCTGGTGCCCTCCGTATATTGCAGAATGAGCCGGATATCAAATACGAGTTGACGGCGATGGGCACGATTATCGAAGGAGAGCTGGAGCATCTCCTGACTCTGGCGGGCAGGATGCACCGGTCTGCCTTCGATGCCGGGGCGATGAGAGTGTTGACCACTATCAAAGTTGACGAACGCCGTGATAAGCCTCTAACTATGAATGGAAAGATAAAGTCGGTAAAGGAAAAACTGGGGTAATCGCCCGGTATATATTTAGCCATTCTTCATTCTTGTCTACCGGGTTCTCCAGAAGCGGAGTAATGTAATCAATGGAACTGTCACATATTATAATTCTGCTGGCAACCGGCACCGTAAGCGGTTTTGCCGGCGGTCTTCTCGGTCTGGGCGGAGCTTTTATCATGACGCCGGTGCAGTATATTGTGTATACTGATATGGGGCTGTCAGCGGACCTGGCCATCAAGACGGCTTTTGGCACCAGCCTGCTGGTTGTCCTGCCCACGGCCATCAGCGGTGCCTGGCGGCATCACCGTGAAAAGTCTGTTTTGTGGCGGGCGGCTATCATCATCGGGGGTTGCAGCCTGGTTTTTGCCTTTGGTGGGGCTACCCTGGCAGCGCACCTCTCCGGGACGGTACTCAAGCTGGCGTTCGGCATTGTTGTTATCCTTGTCGGTATCAGGACGCTTACCGCCAGAGAGCCCAAATATAAAATCGAGGCTGTCAGCAAGCCATGGGTGTGGATTGCCTGGTCTATTCCCATAGGCATTGTTTCCGGTATATTCGGCATCGGCGGCGGCATTTTGATGATTCCGGTGCTGGTGCTGGCGCTCAGGTTTGAAATACACTATGCTATAGGCACCTCACTGGCCATAATGATATTATCCAGCGTTGGCGGCATCGTCGGCTACATTATTAATGGTATCGGTGTGGCCGACCGCCTGCCTTACTCTATCGGCTACATCAATCTATCTTCGTGGCTGCTGCTGGCATTACCCAGTGCCATCATGGCTCAGGTCGGGGCGGTAACCGCCCATAAAATACCCCGCCGGCCGCTTATGTATATCTTTATCATTATCTTGTTCTATATGGGGTTGAGGTTAATCGGCGTCTTCGAGTGGCTTGGCTGGCCGATATAGTTATAGTATATAATGTAAAAACATTAAGGAGGGGCTATGGAGATAAAGATTACGACATTAAGCGAGAACACGGCAGGTCCCGGCGCTCTGGGAGAGTGGGGCTTGAGTATGCTTGTGGAAGCCGATGGTATGAAGATACTGTTTGATACCGGCGGCGGGATAGCCGCGGTACATAATGCTGAACTCATGAGGGTTGACCTGGCCGCGGTCGACCGGATGGTGCTGAGCCACGGACATTATGACCATACTGGTGGGCTGTTAGAGGTATTGAGAAGAGCCGGCGGGAAGGAAATCATCGCCCATCCGGATGTCTGGGCGAGGAAATACGGCAGCCTCGATAATACCCCCAAGAGATATATCGGCATTCCCTTCGTCAGGGAAGCGCTGGAAGTAATGGGTACAACATTCAACTTATCAAGGGAGCCGGTGAAGCTATCCGAACATGTGATGACCACCGGTGAAATACCCATGCTGACTGACTACGAGGTGGTGGAAAAGTACCTGTGCGTCATGGAGGGTGACGAAATGAAGCAGGACCCCCTTGACGATGACCTTGCCCTGATTATCGATACCGAGTTCGGGCTGGTGGTTATCCTGGGCTGTGCTCATCACGGTATTGTCAATACGCTGACACAGGCTAAAAAAGTGACGGGCAAGGAGCTTATCTATGCCGCCATCGGCGGCACGCACCTCGTCCATGCCTCTAAGGAGCGACTGGAAAAGACGGCGGCGGCGTTGCAGGAGATGGGAGTGCAGTATTTGGGTGCTTCTCACTGTACCGGTTTTAACGCCTCGGCTTACCTGGCACGGGAGTTCGGCGACCGGTTCTTTCAGAACAACGCCGGTACGCGCCTGACGCTGCCGTTTAAAGAAGAGTAGTAGATTTGACTTCGCGCCTTATTGAGTGTTATAATATATCTACAATTTAACCGCTAGGGGTGCTCAGGGCTGAGAGGCTTTATAGTGCCGACCCTTAGAACCTGAACTCGTTAATGCGAGCGTAGGGAAGCGGCCTTACAAAGACCAAGGGTCTGGCATTATCAGCCGAAGCCCTTGGTTTTATTATTTTACGGAGGTGCCGAAATGACACAGTTGGAAATAGCCAGAAAGGGTGATATTTCTCCACAGATGGAGGCGGTGGCGCAGGCTGAAGGTCTGGAGGCCGAGTTTATCCGTCAGAATGTGGCCAAAGGTACGGTGGTTGTTCCGGCCAACGTCAGGCATGTCGACCTCATTCCCTGTGGGGTCGGGGAGGGGCTGTCCACCAAGGTCAATGCCAATATCGGGACTTCCTCCGATTTCGGCAATGTTGATACCGAGCTGGAAAAGCTGAGAGTGGCCGTGGCCGCCGGGGCGGATACGGTTATGGACCTGAGCACCGGCGGCGACATTACGGCCATCCGGCGGGCCATTATTGCCGCCAGCTCCTGTGCCATCGGCACGGTGCCCATTTACCAGGCGGGTATTGAGGCCATCGAGAAACATGGCGCCATCGTGAAAATGACCGTTGATGACATTTTTACCGCCAT
>DAOVRI010000066.1 GCA_030628245.1 Dehalococcoidales bacterium | reverse complement strand
CTGAAGCCCTGGTTGTAGTCTCTGCGACGATTAATTGTCTGCGCTTTTACCTCCTTTCTGCGCTGTAGACTACAAAAGTATACGTAAATGTATACGTAGGCTCAAAATGACATTATCCGTGCACTATATAAACGTCCATAAACTGCTCACAAAGGAGATTAAAGAGTTCCGATATGTCGTCAAAAGCGACGAAAGGGTTATGATCCCTACATCGATTAGTGTTAAAAGGGCTCTTGACACCTATAAAACCCACAAAGGCATAAGGACAATCCTGGAAGCACTCTGGCGGGCCATGGCTCTGGGGATAAGGTACGACCCAATACATGAGAACTCGCTGATGCTAGCATTCAAAGAGGTCTACGAGATGAACCGGTGGAGATTGACTTCCACAGATCTTTAATGCCACGATTTTGTATTCAAATTTAAGAAGTCAGATATTAAACATAACGATGAATTGTGTATTTTGAAAAATTGGTGATAATTTTATCAGGAAAAATACCTTGCGAAATCTTGAGTTTATATATAAACTGTGGTTAACTTAGAGGAATGCACAGGTACATTCTTAAATCCGGGTTTATTCACAAATCATGTTGTCCTGTTAACAACACTAGTATCGGTCAAGCTAAGAATCTTTCATCCAGATATTTAGCACTTAGGGGACCGCACTCGAACCTCCGCTTCATCTTGCAGCTTTCGGCGTGAAAAAGGGTAATTTGATAGCCTCCTGGCGAATAAAGTATTATTTAGTTGAGTTAATAAATCTACAAACTGGTTATTTTAAAAATTTGTAATAATTTCACGAAACCAGTAGTGATTGCCCGAAGTTGGTCACCCTGGCTTTTACGTCAAATACGGCCTTTTCGAGGCTAAAAACTCGAGCCGCTGCGGGGATTACCAGAGTGATTACGACCGATACCAGCCGATGACAGCAGTTTATGAAACATGTCAGCCAATTTTTCTACCGTTGTTTTCCGTTGCTCCGATCATGGTCTGCGGTTATAATAGGTTTATCAGGTCTTTTCCTGTCCTGTAGTTCAAAGACGGAGGAGGAAGTTAAAATGATAAAAGCAATCGAAGAAGCGAGGGCGAAACACTGGAGTGACCTTGCCAGCCTGGCGGATAAAATAGTTAAGTGGTGGCGAAAGTACTGCTTCGAGGAGCCCCACTACCCTTCCGCTTACATTCTAGACGATCCTGACTTCGAAACTGTTAACTATATGTTGGCACAGGCCCTGCTGGCGCATTTGAAGGCGGAATTCGCCGAGTGTCGGGGGATGACCGACTGGAAAGAACTCGTCGCCACGGACCTCAAGTCGGATATCGTTGTCTCGATGCGCCTGGTAGCGTTCCGCAGGACCTTCGTTGGCAGCTGCGAGATCTGCCAGTCCTGGGCAAACGCCGCAACCGCGGGGGCGCCGTACGGCGTTGAATCCGGCGGCAGGTTACCGGCCGTGGTCGGAGTACTCACACAGGAAGTCATTGACAGTTTGCTCAGGATCAAGCGTTACAGACGTCTCAAGGAGTCCAGCCTGGAGACTTACGAAAAGCATTACGCCGTTTTTGCCAAAGAATTCCCGTTACTGCCCACCGACCAGGACACTATCCTCAACTACCTCGAACGCTTCGACGGCAAGAGTGGGCGGACCCGCCTCAACTGGCAGGCGCAACTCAACATGCTCTACCGACATGCCAGCGAGAAGTTCCACGTGCCCAATCCCATCGCCGGGCTACCCCGTCCCAGGATAACACACCGTCCGGTGAAGGCCATGTCCCTGATTGAAGCCAGCCTACTGGATACCACCCCAACCACCCTCCGGGAAAGAGCAGCCCTGGACCTGCTTCTCGGTCATGGTTGGCGGCAGATCGAAGTGCGACGCACCACGGTCGACGATGTCAGGAACATCCGGGACGGTACCATCTGGGTTCGGGGCAAGGAACGCGACGAGTACACCCCGATCCTCTCGGAAACCCAGGCAAGGCTTATCGAGCTGGCGGAAGGACTGGAATCCGAAGACAGGATATTCCGGGGACCCAGGTATGACCTTGGTGAGGACGGCATGACCAAGCTTATCCGCAGGTTGTACACCAGGGCCAGCCTCACAGACATCTGCGGCCACGACCTGCGGCGGACGTTCGCCACGATGGTCAGGGAAGCCAGTCGGGACGAGTTTCTGGCGATGCGGCTTATCCGGGATAAAATCCCCGGCCAGAATGACCGTTACCTGGCGGTGACGCCGGTGAAGTTGCGGGAAGCGCTAGAAAAATACTCGCCTCTCCGGCTTATTACAACCGTCTCCCCGGCCGGAGAGACGGGGGAGTGCCTGGTGGAGACGGGGGAGAGTCGAACTCCCCGTCCAGAAGAAGCTGTCCAGGACATACTACAGGCTTAGTCAGCTCTTTAATCTCACCCGGCTCACCTCAACTGACCGAGTTAAGCCGGACCAGCCGATGAATCTTTCACCACCTGTATCGGCGTCAAGGCGATGGCACCCCCACTTTTCGGCACCCAATCCCAACCCGTCGGGGCGGGGTCAGGTTGGATGGCAACCTAATTTTTAGGCTGCAACCATTACTGGTTCGGCGTTTGTTCTTTGCCACCTATTTAATGAGATAGTGGCACCTCAGCCTGCAATCCTGTAACCTACTTCCCCTGTCGAACCCACGCGTCCCCATTTACCGAAGACAGTCTTAATGACCTCTCCTCTATTTTATATTTTACCGTATTTTAGCCGTTCTTGCCAGTTCTCTATCCATCTCGCGACGGCTAATAGACTCGCGTTTATCGTAAAGTTTCTTGCCTTTGGCCAGGGCTATTTCTACCTTAGCGATACTTCCTTTGAGATATAATCTGGTAGCCACCAGCGTCAGCCCTTTTTCAGCCACCTTGCTACTAAGGTTGTCTATTTCTTTGCGATGCAGCAGCAGCTTGCGGGGTCGGGTGGGTTCATGGCTCATGTAGCTGCTGGCTTCATAGCGGGCGATGTAGGCATGTAAAAGCCAGAGTTCACCGCCTTCAGGCCTCACATAGGCATCACTAAGGCTCACCCGTCCGCTCCTTACCGACTTTATTTCCGAGCCGGTGAGGGCAATACCAGCCTCAATGCTTTCGCCGATATGGTAGTTATGATAGGCCTTTCTATTAGTTGCTACTGTCTTGATAACCATACTCTTAAATTTTACCACACATCAGGAATCCAACCCAAGATACCCTGTTTTCAGCCATAAACACCCCAATTATTTACCCGGACCCCGGCATAAAATAAGCTACTCAACAAAATTCGCCGCCCATATCAACACTAAACACCGGTGACAATAATGCATATTATACTACCTATTGGACACTCAACAAATTTATATCCCATGTAATATTATGCCATACGTCATAAAATAATCCTAAAAGGGCTTGACTTTTTACTCAACATTACTTATAATGTGTGTGTAGTATACTAAAATATGTATTTTGGGGGTGGATTATGGAAAATAAGCAAAGTTTTGGGGCTCAACTAAGGGAACTCAGGAAAAGTGCCAGCCTGACCCTCAGGGAGCTCGCCGAAAAGGTCAATGTCAACTTTACCTACCTCAGCAAGATTGAAAGCGGTACTCTGCCACCCCCCAGTGAGAAGGTCATTCGTCATCTTGCCGAGGCACTGAATTTTGATAAAGACGAACTGCTCGCTCTTGCCGGGATAATACCCTCCGACATTGCCGAGATATTAAAGGACCGCAAGGCGCGAGAGAAGCTGCGTGCCGAACAGGCCAAGAGGTCCAGGTCTACAGGAATAAAAATGCCGGACCTGCCAAAGGTTTCTTTACCACTCAAAGGCTTATACCGGCTGGCTTTACCTGTATTCCTGGTGATAGCGGTTGCCTTCTCGGTCTGGTACGCCTCGCCCACTCAAGCGTTGATAATTGAATACCCTAACCAGCCTTCCGCCGGAACTCTCGGCAGCACATACACATTTACTGTAAAAGTTAGCATAGAAGACTATGAACACCTTCCTTTAGAAAAGATTGATATTGAGATTTATAACGTTGCCAACCCAACCACCTATAAAGCCACGCTGGCTATTTTACCGCTGGGAGACCAAGCTGCTACTTCCCACCCCCCTTCTGAAGGTTCCGCCAGCGGTACGGCAACCGTAGCAGCTGCTGCCGAGGGCCACTGGGGATACTCTACTGCCACGGGTAATGTTACCTGGGAATCCACCGGTTATAGCTTTACTCCGTCCCCGAGCGGCGGCTATGGTTACCAGGGTGGCACCGGCACTACTTATATTACCTATACTATTGTCTGGACACCGCCGTCGACAGGCTGGCCGGAAGGTGCCTACGAGATTAACACCATACTGACCACCAGTACGCAGTCTCCCGGCAGCGGCACCACCTTTACCAAGACAAGCGACTCATTCACGTTATCCGCACCAGTTGCTGCAGCAGTAGTTGGAGGAGGCGGAGGCGGTGCGGTAACGTCAGAAGGCACCACCTTCCTTTATGGTGCGGTCGACAGTCAAGGTAAGTTCGTGCAGGATATAACCGCCAAATCAGCCGACAAAAAAGTCGAGTTGGACATCGATCGAGGTGTAATCGGCAAGACCAAGACGGGCCAGCGGTTAACGAAGATAACCGTTAACTCGATGACAATACCTCCGGCACCGCCGGCACAGTCATCTACTCTCGGGCTCACCTATGACCTCGGGCCTGATGGAGCCACCTTCAACCCGTCGATAACGATTACTTTCACCTACGACCCGGCCAGTATACCCGAAGGAGTAGATGAAGCTGACCTGAGCCTCGCATACTACGATTCCTCGACAGGTGAGTGGGTCGTCCTTGAAGGGATTGTCGTGGACCCGGTTAATAACACCATTAGTGGTCAGGTAAGCCACTTCACGGCCTTTGCTATAATCGCTTACGAACCAATAGTGGCACCGGAGCCCGAACCTGAGCCGACACCGCCAGCACCGGCGCCCGAACCAGAGCCGACACCTCCAGCACCGGCGCCCGAACCAGAGCCGACACCGCCAGCACCGGCGCCCGCACCAGAGCCGACACCGCCAGCACCGGAACCTGAACCAGCGCCACCGGCACCGGCGCCCGCACCAGAACCTGAGGAAGGAGTCAACTGGTGGCTCATCGGCGGCATCATCGCCGTGGTGATAATCGTCGCGATAGTCGTCTGGCTGCTGGTCTTCCGCCGCAGATACGCATAAAAGAAAGGCCATATAGCACCAGGCATTTATGAGAACATTGCCCAGGCAGTAACTGCCTGGGCAACCTCTTTTTTTAATTAACCCTAAACTACATTTGCCCTGCCCTCTTGACAATTACTGCAGCATGTAATACAGTTTTTTATACAGCATCCGTTAAAAACAGGCATAATTACTTGACATTTGTCACATATAGTATTACAATAATGCCAATTAGCACATTCAGGGGCGGGGGCAACTTACTTGAAAAACAGAAATATTTACACGTGGGCTGGTCTTAGCCTGTTAATTGCTGGAGGCCTCACATCGCTATCAGCTTACTTTGTTTTTCACTTAATCTGGCTAACGGCACTGGGCATCTGCATGCTTATCCTCTCTTTCATCCTGATAGCCCTGGGGAAAGCCATCCCCAAGCTACCACCCGAGGTCTGTAGCCTTCTGCTGGAAACCGGAATCGATAATATTGCCACCCTGATAGAGGAACTCGGTATAAAAAGCAAGGCTATCTACCTTCCATCTTCGCTGGCCAGTAAATACCCCCGGGCATTTATACCCCTGCACTCTAACGGGTCGCGCCCTGAAATAACCAAAGCCCTGCCACAACGACTTATTGCGCGATACGGCTCCAGCCCGGAAGACATCGGCCTGTTAATCACCACCATCGGGAGTACCGCCACCGGCATGCTGGAGTCAAAACCGGGAGCTACGCCGGACGAGCTTGAATCGGCGCTTACCTCCCTGTTCACCGGAAGGCTCGGCGTAGCCGATAGCACCAGAGTCGTTTGCCAAAACAACCACATCAAGGTAGAAATACACAAGCCACGTCTTGAAAACGGCGCTTCCTGGTCCCACCAGTGCCTGGGCGGCCCCCTGGCCACAATGGTCGCTTCTGTGGCTGCCGAAGCCTGGAATAAGCCCATGACCATCAGCCAGGAGGAGCAGGTCGACGGGAAATACTACGTTGAGCTTGAGGTAGGCAAGTGAAACTCTATAATCGCTACGTTCTAACCGTTGCCATCTTGCTTCTACTGACCACCGTTATCATGATTGCTACCGGGCAGAATTCTCTGGATATTTATTTTACCGTATATGTCATAGAAGCTCTGGTAATTACCGAACTATATGTGTACTTCAATAGTAAAGCCCGCCGCGGGCTATCTTTCGTCAGCACCATACTTTTCGGGGGCTTTACCATTGCCCTGTGCCTTCAAGTTGTCAGGATACTGACATGAATTTAAATCAACACCCAACTCACTATGAAAAGACTGATTATTGCCCTCTCCATAATAGCCTTGCTGGGAGTGATATTCCCCGGCCTGCCCACCTTCGCCCAACCCGTCCGAACCCCCCACGAAAACCCGGACACAGCCACTGGCTTACTGGATAGAGCAGGACTCCTGCTCTCTTACAGCCAGATTATCAACCTGGCCACCGAAAGCCAGTACCGGAATGCCCAGGATATACTCGATGAGCTTGAACATGTCGATATGCCCGATGATATCCGGTACATCATCAATCAATACAGCAATCTCTACCAGCGCCTGCTCACCACCCTGGATAACCTCGAAGCGCTCCTCGACGAAGCGTCAGGCCTGCTGGCTCGCAATCTGATTGGTGAAGCCAAACACCTGCTTGACACCGCCCGTGCCGACATCCGGGATGCCTCTACCCTGTCGGAAGACATCGAGGTAGCCACCAATAGCTTAAGTGACAAGCTGGGTGTTTTTGCCATCTCGGCCACAAGCCAGTTAACACAGGCTCATACCCGACTGGAAGAGAGCCTGGAAAGACTCAGCGACCTGATTGATAAGCTGAATAGCCTCAACCAGAGTCTGACCGAGCAATACGTACAAAAGACAAGGCTTATTCCTACCGAGCTCAGCCTCAGCATTAACCCGGCATCGGCCTATGTCGGCGATAAAATCACTGCCTCCGGCCGACTCAGCAGCGATGGCAACCCCCTGACCAGAAGAAGGATAACCATTACCCTTGAATGCAAGACAATGGCTAATACTAATAATAATGTTATGGTTGCGGCGACCACTAATACCACCACGACTACCAGATTTGACGGCACATACGTCACCAGTATCACGCTACCTTATGAATATGTAGACAAGATGACCCTTACCGCGGTATACCAACCTGCAGGCAATGATGCCAATATCTATCTTGGCAGTGAAAGCCCGCCGGTAACAATCACCACTATGTTCTACCAGACTATGCTTGAAGTCTCCTCACCCGAAAGGATTTACCGTGGGCTACCGTTCACCGTGAGCGGTACGGTCACTGATAATCATGACAATGCCAGCCGAAATATCAAAGTGCTCCTGGATGATACCAGTCTGGCTGAAGAAGTGGTATCGGGCCCATTCAGCTTCGAGATAACGCTGCCCGAAAAAACCCCGCTCGGCACGGGGAAGCTGACCGTAGCCGTAAGCCCCCAGAGGCGATACTCCGGCGCTTCCGTGCAGCGGAGTGTCACCATCTCGGTACTGTCGATATACACTGATATCCGAACACCTTCTATCGTTCTCCTGCCCGGAGACATCCAGATTAGCGGCATGGTTTACAGTGAACTCGGGCCCGTTGTAGCTGCTCCGGTAAGCCTTTACTTCAAGAAATCCTCAACTACTGTCAGAACATCGGCCGACGGCAGCTTCAGTAGTGTTATTAAACTGCACCTCTTGCCCCAGGAAGCGCCTTTATTAGACAATCCTTTTTATGTCAGTTCATCCCCTGCGGATTCATCATCCGACTTCTCTCCAATCGGTACTCATGAGATAGAAATAACCGTGGAGCCGCCGAAAACATGGGCGACCACTACAAATGTAAAGAGACAGGTTTTCACCATAAACCCGCTCAGCACCGCCCTGATACTGGCCATTTTGGTAGCGCTGTGGCTGGTTATTCGCAGGAGAAGCTGGATGCGAACGTACACCGAGAAGGAGATACCACCGGCGGAAGTAGTGGCAGTACCCGCCGCCACCCCGTTGCCCGCACCCGTACCAAAGCTGACAGGCATCAAAGGCCAGGTATTATCAGCCTACCGGAGCGTACTTGCGACTGTGGAGAAGATTTCCGGTGTTATTATGTCACCGGATATCACCCTGCGGGAGTTCCTGAAAACAGCTCAGCTACCATCACCGACCGCTACCGACCGATTTGCCGAGTTGACCACCATAACCGAGAGTACCCTCTATTCTGCCTACAGTCCGCAACAAGACACCGCCGCCAGAGCCGCAGAGCTTGCCACCAACATCAAAGAGGAGCTTCGCAGTGGAACTACGTAGATTCTTACTGATAACAACCGTAACCCTGCTTATCGCCCTGATTCTGGCCGTGTGGTTTTTCCCGTCAAACGACGATTTCCGGGTGGATAACCCGTTCTGGAATGGCATCAGGGACGTAAGGGCCGACTATCAGGTCCAGCCTCTTGATTCCCTGGCAGACCTTCCGTCTTCACCGGACGGGGCAACCCTCCTCGTTATCCCCTACCTGAGCTGTACCTCCACGGAATTAGAGCACCTGAATCACTTTGTCGCCCGGGGTGGCAATTTAATCATGGCGGATGACTACGGACACGGGAACCAGATACTGGAATCTCTGGGACTCGAAGCGCGCTTCAGCGGGCAGATTCTCCTTGACCCGCTGATTAATTATAAAAATAAGCATTTCCCGAGGATTATCCACCTTCAACCCGACCCCCTGACCGTGAATACCGACAACCTGGTCTTCAACCATGCCACCAGTCTGATTAATATCACCG
>DAOVRI010000217.1 GCA_030628245.1 Dehalococcoidales bacterium | reverse complement strand
TCCGGGACTCACCTACCCCGGTACTCTCGGTGAAGACATCGGGGTGGTCAGCCAGGGCGAGGTGGATAACGCGTCTCTCAAAAGCGGTCATGGGTTCCATGGAAAAAGGCATTTTCCGGTTCTTAACCTGGTCCGCCAGTCTGGCGGCCAGAGTCCGTAGTCCTTCGCAGCGGCGCTGCTTATAGCCTTCCACATCCAGAACAATCGGCAGCCTTACCTCCATATTATGCGCCATAATCACCCTGACGATATGCTGCAGGGAGGCCATGGTCTGACCGAGGCGCCCGATTAATATCCCCAGGTCCTCGCCTTCTATGTTGAGGCCAATCGAAGAGGCATTGCCGTCCTCGTCTATAGCCGTGAATTCATCGGAAAGCGTCACAGTCGCGGGCAGGTCCATCAGATCCAGGAGCTTTTCCAGTACATTTTTTACCGTCTCGTAAAGTTCACTCTGTTCCTCAGGTATTTCCATTTTAGCTAACCCCTTATTGATAACGGTCTTACTTCTTGCGGCGTCGCTGCCCCCTATCCTTGCCCGGTTGATACCTCGTTTTACTCAGTTTCGAGGGCTGATAGGCATCTTTCTTCGACGAATCGCTATCGGTGATGACGATATCCGCCCCAACATCGTCGATGGACTTCCTCTCCGCCGAGGCATCGAATTTCACGTGCTTCTTGTCACTATCGGCCGTCACTTCCGTAGGCCTCCGTTGGAGTCCGCCCCATCCGGTTATCCGGTACTGTAAAACCACCCTGACCACGCTGTTAGCCACCCAGTAGAGAGACAGGCCGCTGGGGAAGGATAGTGCCAGGAGGGCGAACATCATCGGCATCATCCAGAGCATCATCTGGCTTTGCTGCGCCTGCTTGGGGTCGGATGATATGGTCATCGACATCTTCTGCTGCAGCCACATCGTAGCGCCGACCAGAATAGCCAGAATGAAATTAGGCTGGGCCAGGTCCAGCAACAAAAAGGTTTTATTCAAAGGCAGCGCGGAATAGACAATCGGCCAGGGGTAAAGGTACTTGGACAGGTTCAACAGGCCCTCCGGGGCTACCGCCAGAGCCAGCATAATGGACTGGTAGAGAGCAATCCATACCGGCATCTGGATTATCATGGTGATGAAGCAGCCGGCCGGCTTGACGCCTGATTCCTTGTAAAGCCTCATCTGTTCCTGGCCCAGCTTCTGCCTGTCCTTGCCATACTTCTTTTGAAGTTCGGCTATCTTGGGCTGCAGGTCCTGCATCGCCTTGGAGGACCTTATCTGCTTCAGGGTCAGCGACAGCATCGCGAGATTGACAATGATGGTCAGGGCGATGATAGCCAGACCGAAGCTACCGGCCAGGTAATCCGACACCACGATAAGGACGTTGATTACCGGCTGCTGGATTATTAGTTCCCAAGCATTCAATGTATTCTACCTCAATTCTGACTCTTTAAAGAGACAGAGCGTAATATGGCCCCGTTGATGGCGTTGATGCGCTGCAAAGATATATCCTGCGTGTGAATAAAGACGATTCCTTCATGCGCGGTAAGCGGACCGTCGATATCCTGTTCAAAATCCGCCAGCTGCATGATTTCACCGGTGCCCGTAGCCAGGGAATAGATTACGCCTTTTCTCGTGGCAAAGATGACGGAATCATCGACGATAACCGGCCGGGATGCTACCGGGCTTTCCAGGTCGTACCCGGTCAATTTAGCCCCGGTAGCTACTTTAAGAGCATATACATTGCCGTCGAGACAGGGGGCATAGATGACGTCGTTAACGACTACCGGCTCGGCCCAGAACCAGTTTTCACCCGCGAATTTCCACTTCAGGCTGCCGTCAAAGATGTTTACGGCATACAGGTTTCTGTCAAAAGACCCGATGTACACCACATCGTTATAGACCAGAGGCGTAGCGATAATGGACCCTTCCGCGGTAAACTCCCACTTCTTGCTGCCGTCGGCAGTATTCAGGGCATATAACTTCTTATCGAAAGAGCCTATAAAGAGCGTGTCACCATACACCGCCGGCGTTCCCCATATCTTGTCGCCGGCCTGGAACTCCCAGAGGTTGTCGCCGGTAGCGGTATCGAGTGCGTAAACATTACCATTTTCACTACCGATATATAGCTTACCGTCAGCGGCAACCAGTCCGCCGACGAACGGTTCAAGATAACCCTCGCGGGGATAAACCCACCTCAGGGCCAGTCCCTCGGTGTTGTACGCATAAATTTTCCCGTTGTACCCGGCGATATAGACCAGCTCCCCGTAAACCACCGGCGTCCCGTAGATAGCCACCCCGGCGGAACCGGCCCCACAGCCTCCACCCATAGCCGGAGAACAACCAAAGAGTCCCGACTGACTGACCTTCTTGAGGGGCTCGGACCAGAGTCGGCTCTCGTCATACAGATTAAGCGCTACCAGACGGCCTTCATTGGAGCCCACGAACAGAGTACCGTCGGACACGGTTCCACCCGACCATCCAATCGGCGCCAGGCCTTTGACACAACCGAAACCGACCATGCCAACAGCGATAATCAATATCGC
>DAOVRI010000103.1 GCA_030628245.1 Dehalococcoidales bacterium | reverse complement strand
GCATAAGATTCAGAAAATCGGTCTCGTATTCCTCAATCAGTCCTTCACCGGCGAAACTATAGTATCGATTATCACCGATAATGATATGGTCCAGCACTTTGAGTCGCATGATTCTGCCGGCATAGACCAGCTCGCGGGTCAAACCTTTGTCGCTCGTGCTCGGCTCGGGATTGCCCGAGGGGTGGTTGTGGATGAAAATCAGGGCGGCGGCGTTGTTCTTAATCGCCCCTTCAATAACCTCGCGGGGGGAGACGGAACTGCTGTTGACCGTGCCTGCCGAGAGGTCAACGGTATCGATAATCTGGTTCTGGCTGTTCAGGTAGACTACCTTGAAGGCCTCTTTTTTAAGGCCGCGCATGGCGTGATAGAGGTAGTCGAACACTTCCTGAGAGGACTTATAGAAGGGTTTGTCCAGTATTTTTGCCTTGAGGAACTCCCGGGCGACTTCCTGTGCGAGCTTGATGCCGAAGGCGCTATGCGCGCCGATACCTTCTATCTTCTGAAGTTCTTCGACCGGGGCTTCCAGGACGCCGCGGAGTGTTTGGAACCTTTTAATGGCTTCTTTGGCGGACAGCTTGCAGTCCTTACGCGGCGTGCCCAGGCTCAGCAGAAGTTCCACGATTTCATAGTCGTGGAAGCCGGCCATTCCTGACTTCAGGAACTTTTCCCGCAGCCTCTTTCTGTGCCCCCAATGGGTCTCTTCCGCAGTCATACCTGTTGCCTTTAATTGACTTTGGAGAAATTATATACCTTTTTACCTTTTCTTAACAGCTTAAAATGACCGGAACCGGTCATTCTGGAGATAATTTCCTCTTCTGTCAAGTGGTGGTCGCTCATAGAGAGGAAACCTTCGGGTTTCAATACGCGGTGTAACTCCTCCAGGACATCACCCGGTTTGTTGAGGTGATGAAGAACATCGTAGAGTAACACGGCGTCCAGGCTCGCGTCCGGCAGGCTGGTGGCACCATCGGAGGTGGTAGTCTCTACATTGGTGAGCCCGTTCTTTACGGCTAAAACCCTAACCGACTGTATTGCCTGCGGATTGATATCAAGGGCATAAATTTTACCGGAATCACCTATCATTTTAGCCAGCGGCATGATGTAGCCCCCTGGCCCACAGCCGAAGTCCAGCACATGGAATCCCGGCTTAATGCCCGCATCTTCCAGGATATTCTTGCGCGGCTTGAAAATGTCCCGGAACTTGAACCCGAAGGACATGAGCTTGAAGCTCACGTCAGACATTGATTTGTCCATGGTAATATCCTCCCTCAAGGTTAACGCTATCCGGATTCTACCCTGAAACCGTCCTCTCCCACCAGTTCTACCAGTCGCTGCTTGAGCTCCGGGCTGTAACTGGATTGTATGCTGGGGAGCTTGAGGGGGATGGCTTCGCCGCCGTTCACTACATTTAATCGCACTTCATCCCGTCCGGGAAAGTCTTTTAGCACGTCCATAATATTATTGAGACGGCTGATATCGCTTTCTTTATCGGCGGTCTGTTTGATGTTGATTATCAGCCGCCGCCTTTCTGCGGGTGGGGTGGCGACAGGCCTCTCCACCGGGGCCTCCGCAGCCACGGGTTCAGGCGCGGGAGTCTCTTCACTACCTTCCTGGGGTGGCTCGTAAAAGCGCGCCCGGTCACAGCTAATCTGTACCTGCTCGTCACGCACCCTGACCTTACCCTGCACCACGATTTCATTGCCTTCCTGCCACAGTTCGTCGGTCTCGGTATAGACCTTGGGCCAGACCATAACCTCCACCTGCCCACTGAAGTCCTCGAGTACGGCGCTGGCAAAGGAACGGCCGTCCCTGGTCAGCAGGTAGCGGGATGATATGACCCGGCCGGCGGTAATGACAACCTGACCGTCCAGTTCCTCGTCAATATCACCGCAGAACCTGGTGTTGGAGCTGGGCGCCGGAGTGAAGGGTTTCTCGGAAAAGCTTACCCCCAGCAGCTCCTTTTCCCAGAACGCCTTTTCGCGGTCGGTAGTCTCTGACGGTGGAAGGTCCAGGTCGGACAGCGGAACCGCCGTTTTCTCCCCCCAGAGGTCGAACATGGTGGACTGTCCCGTCTCACGGAGACGCTGCTCCCGCTGCGCCAGTGACAGAATACGGCTGACGCTATTGAGCAGGGTGCCGCGGTTCTCCAGTTCGTCAAACGCTCCTGCCTTAATCAGACTCTCCATGACACGACGGTTGACCGACTGCAAGTCGCTGCGGCGGCACAGGTCTTCGATGGACTTGAATTCGCCATTCTTGTTGCGTTCGTTAATGACGGGTTCGATGGCCCCGGTGCCGACGTTTTTAATCGACCCCAGGCCGAAACGGATGGCCGGCTGTTCAGCGCCATTATTTTCAATGGAGAAATCGAGCTGGCTGTGGTTGATATCCGGTGGCAGGACCGTGATGTCCAGTCGGCGGCACTCCGCGACGGCATTGCCTATCCTCTCCGTCTCTCCGGCGTGGATGGTCAGGAAAGCGGTGATGTAGTCCGCCGGGTAGTTGGCCTTGAGATAGGCGGTCTGGTAGGCAATCAGGGCGTAGCTGACGCTGTGGGCTTTATTGAAGGCATAGCCGGCGAAGGGCTCGATGAGGGCGAATACCTCCTCGGCCAGTTCAGCGGGGTATTCCATCTTTTTGGCGCCGCTGATAAAGTTACGCTTTTCCTTCCTCATCACCTCGGCAATCTTCTTGCCCATCGCCTTACGGAAGATATCCGCCTGTCCCAGGCTGTAGCCGGCGAACTCGCGCACGATAAACAGTACCTGGTCCTGGTAAACAATGACCCCGTAGGTCTCTTTAAGGATGTTTTCCAGCGCCGGGTGGGGGTAGGTTATCGGCGTCTTGCCGTGCTTGGCGTCGATGAACCTGCGGATGTGCTCCATGGGGCCGGGTCGGTACAGGGCCACCATAGCCGCAATGTCGCTGAAGGTGGTCGGCTTGAGCTCCTTGATATAGCGGCGCATCCCGGCACCTTCCAGCTGGAAAACGCCGGCCGTTTCCCCCGCGGAGAGCAGTTCGAAGGTCTTTTTATCGTCCATCGGGATATTGTTAATGTTGATATCAATGCCGTGGTTCTGGCGGATAATATCCCTCGCCTTGCCCAGGATGGTCAGGTTGGTCAACCCGAGGAAGTCCATTTTCAGCAGGCCGATACTGGCGATATCACCCATGGAAAACTGGGTCATCACAGCTTCCTGGCTGTCGACCTTGGCGCCGCGTTGCAGCGGCACATAATTTGTCAATGACTCCCGCGATATGACGACGCCGGCGGCATGGGTGCTGGCGTGGCGGGAAATACCTTCCACCCTCCGGGCCTGGGTCACCAGATTACGCACGATATCGTCTTCCTGGTAAATAGCCTTGAGTTCGTTGTTCTCGTCCATGGCACGCCCCAGCGTCATGCCCGGTGTGCCGGGTACCAGCCTGGCGACGCGGTCGACGTCACCGTAGGGCATTCCCAGCGCCCGCCCCACGTCCCGGATGGAGGCCCGGGCGCCCAGGGTGCCGAAGGTGATAATCTGGGCGACGTGGTCCTGCCCGTATTTCTGGGAAACATAGTTGATGACTTCGTCGCGGCGGTCGTCCTGGAAGTCCATGTCGATATCCGGCATCTCCTTGCGTTCGATGTTCAGAAAGCGCTCGAAGACCAGCCCGTGTTCGAGGGGGTCCAGGGCGGTGATACCCAGGCAGTGCAGGACGATGCTGGCGGCGGCGCTGCCCCTGACGCCGAAGAGGATATTTTGTTTTTTTACGAACGAGATAATATCCCAGACAACGAGGAAGTAGTTGGCGAACTGGGTCTTCTCGATAACATCAAGCTCGTATTCCAGGCGCTGCTCTATCTCCGGGGCAGGGTTGGGGTAGTACTGCTGGAAGTTCTGGTGGCAGAGGTCGGACAGGAACTGGTTGGGGGTCTTACCTTCCGGCAGCTCGATTTCCGGCAGGTGCAGTCGCCCGAACTCCAGGTCGAGGTTGCATTTCTCGGCGATGCGTTCGGTGTTTTCCAGCGCCTGGGGTGTATCCTTAAAAAGCTCCGCCATTTCATCGGGGCTCCTGAGATAGAAGGTGTCCCCCGCCATCTTCATCCGTTTCTCGTCATGAATAGTGGTGTTGGTGCCGATGCAAAGCAGCAAGTCGTGGGCGGAGGCATCCTCGCGCCTGATATAATGGGTATCGTTGGTCGCTACCAGCGGAATATTGAGTTCCTGGCTCATCTGTATGAGGTAATTGTTAACTCCTTCCAGTTCCGCGACGGGGTGTTTCATGAGTTCCAGGTAGAAATCACTGAAGGTCTGTTTATACCAGAGAGCCGCCTGTTTGGCGTCGTCGTATTGACGACTCAGGATAAGCTGCGGTATCTCTCCGGCGAGGCAGGCGCTGAGGGCGATAAGGCCCTCTTTATGTTGTTCCAGCAGCTCCTTGTCCACCCTGGGCTTGTAGTAGAACCCTTCCAGGTGGGCTTTGGTGGTGAGCTGGATGAGGTTCTGGTAGCCGACCTTATCTTTGGCGAGGAGGATGAGGTGGTAGTTCTTTTTGTCGCCGGCGTTGCGACTGAGCCGGCCGTTGGGCGCGATGTAAATCTCGCAGCCGATGATTGGTTTGATGCCGGCTTCCCTGGCGGCCTGGTAGAACTCGATTACCCCGTACATGACACCGTGGTCGGTTATTGCCAGGCTGTCCATGCCCAGTTCTTTGGCCTTGGCCACCAGTGGCGAGATACGGCACATCCCGTCGAGCAGACTGTATTCGGTGTGAACGTGAAGGTGGGTAAACATTCTACTTCCGGCGTCGGTTTTAAATTATTATAGCACAGCACCGACATGGGAAAAACCGCGGGTGAACTCGGGCTTAAATAAATTTTTCCAGCTTGCGGTAGAACAGCCGGTGGCAGTATAATTAATTTAAGTATCGGCCTATTTGCACGAAGAGTCCTCATTCATTCCCTCAGAGCCGTTTTCGACTACCCGAATAGACTCACAGGTATAAGTCCGTATTAATTCAAGAAAAAAGGTGTGGCAGGAAAGTATTGTCGATGGTGTCTGAAACTGTAACCGGTAAAACGGGCGGGGTCTTTTACGGCTGGTTCGCGCTTGCCGGCGTCATGCTCGTGATATTTGTCGTCGGCGGGGCTTTCATTAATTCATTCGGCGTTTTGTTGCCCGTTATCACCAGTGAGTTCGGCTGGAGCCGGGCGATGGTGGCAGGTGCGCTGGCAGCGGGTATTATGGCTTTCGGACTGCCCAGCCCGTTGTACGGCGTTCTTGTGGCCAGGCTGGGGCCGAGAATCACCCTCATACTCGGTAATCTACTGGCGGGACTGGGGATAGCCGGGGTCTACTTCGTCCAGGAAGTCTGGCATTTGTACGTTTTATATATACTTATCGGGATAGGAGGCGGCTTCGGGGGGTATATATCCTGTACTACGGTAGCCAACAACTGGTTCATTAAGAAGCGTTCGCTGGCGCTGGGGATTTTTATCGCCTCCGCCGGACTGGGCGGTTTCGTTTTTCCGCCGTTAACGACATCCCTCATTGCTGCCATAGGATGGCGGGAGACCTGGCTGGTGCTGGCGGGAGTGATTATTATATTAGCGGTAGTGATTGGCGGCATCGTTCTGGTCAGAAACAAGCCGGAAGATATGGGGCAAACGCCGGATGGTATGCCGGCCGATGCCTTTTCAGATCTGGAGGTGGCGGAATCCCAGGCGGCGACGGAACAAAAAGCCAGCGGCTGGAGTATCAAGCAGGTGATGAAAACGCCGACGGCCTGGCTGATAGGGGGTTTTTCCGCCGCTAATACCTTTACCATGGGAACAATGGTGACACATCAGATAGCTTACCTTCAGGACATTGGTTTCAATGCGATGACCGCCGCCACGACCATGAGCTTTATGTCTGTGTTCAGCATTGCAGGCAGCCTGCTTTTCGGGGCTCTGGCCATGAGGTTAAAAATGAGATACTTGGCCAGCGCCTTTTTTGTCATTCAGCTTATAGGTCTGGTGATTTTATTGACATCCAGAGAATTGGGGCTGATTTACGTTTACGCGGCCTTCCAGGGGATGAGCAACGGCGCGCTGACTGCCGCCATGCCGACATTCGTGGGTGCTTATTATCCGCGTAACCGCTATGCCCAGGTCATGGGCGTGGTCCTGCCGTTCCAGGTTTGCTCGAACGCTATCGCTACTACCGTCGCCGGGGCTATCTATGACGCCACGTTCACTTATACACCCGCCTTTATCACCGCCGCTGTTTTCTGCCTGGTAGGACTCATCTTCGT
>DAOVRI010000021.1 GCA_030628245.1 Dehalococcoidales bacterium | reverse complement strand
TTCAATGGGCCATTCCGGAAGAATCTTGCCATCAACAACCGGTTGAAACGGCGTTATCCTGTATTCAGCCTCACGCAACTTCATCCCCAGTTGCTGTTGCCCATCGAGCAGTTCCTGTGTTTTAAGCTTACGTAAAGCATCGGCATCCTTATTATTCATGTTTAAAATTTTAAGATATTGCTCGGAAATTTTAACCGCGCTATCCAGGGGCCCAACGACATTGGCTGCGCCGCTGCGGTTGATAGCCTTGTGGAATTTACCGCTTGCCAGAGGCATACCCAGCAGATTACCGATACTCATGCCGCCGGCGGAAAAACCAAAAGCAGTAATATTATCCGGGTCGCCACCGAAAACGGCGATGTTATCATGCACCCATTCCAAAGCCACTACCTGGTCGAGCAGGCCTTCGTTGCCAGTAGCCGGTATTTTACCGCCAGTTATTTCTTTCAGGTTCAAGAACCCGAACGCCCCCAGGCGGTAGTTAATACTGACAAGGACGATATCACCGCGCCTGGCCAGTTTACCGCCCTCCAAGACCGACTCGGTTCCGGCTCCAATAATAAAAGCGCCGCCGTGTATCCAGAACATGACCGGACGGCGGGCATTATCCAGCCCTGGCGTCCAGATGTTCAGGAAGAGGCAGTCTTCGTCTTGGGGTTCGTCAAAGGTAGGCATTCCCGGAGCGGCGACAGGCATTGGATTCTGTGGAGCAATCGCCCCGTATTTTTTCGTCGGGCGTACACCATCCCACGGCTTTACGGGCTGAAGGGGCATCCAGCGCAGCTCCCCGATGGGCGGTGCGGCGAAGGGAATCCCTTTAAACACGTAGAGTCCGTCCTGATAACTCCCCTCTACTTTCCCGTCCCTGGTATTGACTATAGCTTGCTTTTCACTGCTCACCTTTTCCTCCTGAAAGTTAAAACGGTCTCATTATAGCATCTGGAGATGTTCTGTTAAAACTCAAGCATGGTTTTATTTACATTTGGTTGATAAACTTACCTCACCCCTTACCTCTCTCGCTTCGCATTCCCTTTTTTAAATAGGTCGTAAACCCTCTTGGACGCCTCGCTTTTGGGGATAACGTCACCCTCACCCTTCCCTCTCCCATCAAGGGAGAGGGATACGAACTCGTGGGATAAGCCGCCGATGGTAAGAGGGCGGAACGGGTGGGAATAGATATTTACGAGGGGCGGTGGTGAGGCAATCCCGCTACTAAAACATAATTACGTTGCGCAGCGCTTCGCCCCTCTCCACCGACTCTATAGCCTCGTTAATCTGGCCCAGGGAATACCGGCCGGTAATAAGCTCGTCCAGCTTGAGAATCCCCGCCTTGTAAAGCTCGACCATTTTGGGGATAGCCGTCTGTAACTCCGTGGTGCCCATGTAGCTGCCGGTAAGCATCCTCTCATCCTTGATGAAAAATAAGGGCGAGAAAGCAATCGTGTCGGTAAATTTCGGCAGGCCTACTATGACAATCATACCGCGCGGCCCCGACATGAAAATGCCCTGGAGTATGGCGTCAGTACTGCCTACTGTTATAAAAACATAATCGGCCCCAACCCCGTCCGTCAACTCCTTCACCGCCTCTACCGGGTCCTGCTTCGCCGCGTTTACCGTATGGGTGGCTCCAAAAGATTTGGCGGCTTTAAGCTTGCTGTCCGAGACATCCACGGCTATGATAGGGTAAGCACCGGAGATTGCCGCACCCTGGACGGCATTGAGGCCAACGCCTCCCGTGCCGATGATAACACAACTGCTGAGTACCTCGACTTTAGCCCGGTTGACCACCGCACCGAATCCCGTGATTACTCCGCAGGCCAGGAGCGAAGCCCTATCCATAAGCATATCTGCAGGTATCTTAACTACCTGCGATTCGAGCACAATAACGTATTCAGCGAAGCCGCCAACTCTAACCGATTTCCTGATATATTGTCCCTTCTTATCCCGAATGCGACTCTCTTTATCTATGGGCCACGTAGCGCTGCACATGTGAGAACGACCCGTACGGCAGTAACGGCAACTCCCGCAGGATGACAGAAGCGACACCACCACGGGGTCGCCAGGTCTTACCGAAGTAACTCCTTCGCCCACCTCTTCAACATAGCCGGCGCTTTCATGGCCAGGCAATAAAGGTAACTCACCCCCCAGGTCACCCCTGATATCATGGATATCGCTATGGCAGATGGCTGTCGCGGCCAGCTTTACCTTCACCTCACCCTTCTGCGGCGGGTCAATATCTACCTCTTCTACCACCAGGGGCTTGCCAAATTCGTAACATATTGCAGCTTTCAAGATTACCGCCTTATACAGGTTCTTATTTTTTAAAATCGGGCTATAGTCAGTCTATTTCTACTACAGAATAAAGTCAAATGAAAGACAGGCTGCTTTTTTGACAAAGTCGGAGTCATAAAATTATTATAAGCTTGACCGCTTGAAAGGAGAAACTGAAATGGCCGAAGGTATGATACTGAACATCATCGCCACCGAATGCCCCGCCGAGAACGAAGCGAAATTCAACGAATGGTATAACGAGGTTCATATCCCTTTATTGTTCAAGTTCAAAGGCATGAAGAAAGTGACCCGTTACCAGCTGGTGGGTGAAAGTAAGGACCAGGCCAGGTACCTGGCCCTTTACGAGTACGAGAGCAAAGAAGTCATGGATGCTTTCGCTAAAAGCCCTGAATTCGCCGCTGCTATAGAGGAGATGCAGGGTACGTGGCAGGGAGGGGGGTTCGATATCAAGTGGAGGGCTTCCTACGAGCCGATAAAAACGTGGGAGAGGTAAAAAAAGACAGTGGGATAGCAAGTTTGCTTGTTATAGCGGAGTCAATTGTTCTACTATAAGGACGGTGACATACGGACGGTTTGTTTAATACTTGCGTGAAGGGCGGGTAATTACCGGAATGGAAACCAGCTGGTGGGATTCTACGGCGACATTTAGGAAGTGCACCGCGGAAAAGGCTTCTTTTATTCTCCTGTGCCAGTTTGACCTGACTCTGACAGTCCTGGCGATAAACCTCGGCCTGGCGGAATTAAATCCCTTCATCAGGTACCTCGTTCAAATTCCCGCGTTACTTCTGGTGATCAAGCTGGCTATCCCGGTTCTCATCGCCTGGCTGATGCCGGGCAGGCTTCTCTGGCCGTCGATTGCCCTGCTGGCCCTGGTTGTCATCTGGAATATCAAGGAACTGGTTATCTATCTACTGTAAGGTCCTTATCGTTCCCCGGCACGTACGAGCGTTTCTTCTTTCTGATACAGGGTGCCCATCGTTTCCAGGTAAAGCCGGGCGGCGCTGACTCTCAGGTGTTTCGAATTATAATCGGGGTCTGCCTTGAGCTTGCTGTACATGCTGTTCAGGTGGTGCTCCACCGTCTTGATATCAATAAAGAGAGTCTCGGCAATAGCCGAGTTGGTATATCCCTGCGAGAGCAGGCCGAGGATTTCCAGCTCACGGGTGGTGAGCTGCTTCAGGAAGGGGCACTCCGGCTTTCCGGCGAACATAAAAGTAGCCAGCGGCGGGTCGAGAATAACCTGCCCCTGGCTAACCGCCAGAATCGTCCGGCACAGCTGGTCGACTTTATCCAGGGATTGTTTTAAGAAAAGCGCCATACCGCTTTCTCCGCAGACCGCCAGCCTTCGTAACAGTTCAATGTCCTGTGAACTGTAAAATATAATTAAAATAACTATCCCCATCCTGGGATAGCTATTCCTGATCCGCTCCAGCTCTTCAATAATATCTATATCAAGCTTTTTGACACTCAATAACATGACGTCGGGGCAAAGTTCAGATACCGCCCTCTCCATAGCTCCGGACTCGCCGTTTTCCGAAACCCGCAGTATTTCAATATTGGCCCGGTTCGGCAGGATATATCGGTACATCTCCCGGTAGATTTCCTGCTCTTCCACTACGTATAAGCTTACGGTTTCTGACTTTTCCTGCAACATATTTACGCCTTTCCCTTTATACCTTTTCTACTCTATCCTCCCCGCAACCTCCCTCACCTCTCAGTTAACAACTACTTATGATTGTAAGCCAGATGTATAAAGAGATTAATAAAAATTCATAAATATACCATTAAAATATCATAAAATTTAATTATATTTTTGCCATGTGGCTAAGAATTACAGGTATCCGCTTCTGATTTTGCCATTTCACCCCCAAGTTACCATGGATGCTACCCCCCATTTTGTCATAGGGAATTCCTTACTTTGTGATTAAAGAATACCCCCAGACGATTATTAGGAAAATGACATACCAAGATTGGGGATGGTCTCGTAGTCACTATCAGCAATTAGAGGTAGATTGGATGTATCCATGCCATCGCAGGGAGGAAATCGTGATGCACAGATTTGTGAAAAGGGTATTCAGGAACCAGCGAGGCATCACCGGAATAGAAACAGCCATTATCCTCATCGCTTTCGTCATCGTAGCCTCGGTGTTTGCCTATGTCGCACTCTCGGCCGGACTGTTTTCCACACAGAAAGCGAAGGAAGCCATCCATTCCGGTCTGCAGGAAGCTGAAAGCACCATAGAAGTAAAAGGTAACATCTACGGAAGAATGGAGAACAGCATACTGACGGAAGTCTACTTCACCTTAGCCACCACCACGGGGGGCGGCATGATAGACTTCACCGATACTTCCTCAGCTAACGCCTCCAACAAGGTCATTATTTCATATAGCGATATCTACCAGATAATCCCAACGGTGAACTGGACGATGGAGAGGCTGAACACGGATACCACCGACAACATACTCGATAAGAATGAATTGTTCATGATTACGGTCGACCTTACCTGTGTCAGCGAAAATGTCAGCGACGAGTGGAAACCGGGTCCATATCACAAGTTCCAGCTGGAAGTCAAGCCGCCCGTCGGTGCCGTCCTCGTTCTGGAGCGCACCGTTCCGGCCAGAGTCGACCAGATTGTCAACCTGTATTAATCAATGAAATCAGTGTTTGCCAGCAGTACCGGCAAAAAGATGTGGGAAGTGATAAGGGTAATCACCAACCGGAAACAAGATGGGAAAGATAGCGCCACGCGTCGGCGGATGGCTACTGCCTTTATGGCGGGTATGGTCATGACGGCATCCCTGGCGTACTTACCTATTATTATTACCGCCCTACTCTCCCACGAGCCAGGCCACGAGTCGGCCGTACCGGCACCGCCAGATGCCCCGGATTTTCTGAGGCCCGGCAGCAGCCCTGATGGCAGCTATCCGGAGAAGCACATTAATTACGAACTGGTTTACGCCCCTCTTGAGGAGGCGATATTTTCTGGTTAAGCGGTGCAAACCGACATGATGAGCCAGTAAACGCACAAAGGAGGGTGAAGATAATGTGAATATAAGGGGTAACAACTGAATATAAAAAGCTATGGAATGGAAGGGGGTGATGTCTAAAGTAACAGATGTGTTTAGAAAAACCCAAGAAAAGAAGAAAAATTTCTTTACTCGAAAAATCCCATTAACTAAGGAGGAAAAATGTTTAGGAAATTCATGAATCGTGAGAAAGGTATTACTGGTCTGGAGACCGCCATTATCCTGATTGCCTTCGTCGTGGTGGCCGCAGTTTTCGCCTACACGGTGCTTTCCGCCGGCCTGTTCACCACACAGAAGAGCCAGGAAGCAGTTTACTCGGCTCTCAAGGAAGCACAGAGTACTCTGGAGCTCAGGGGCCCCGTAATCGCTACGGCTAACAACACCGGCGCCGACGGCACTGTCAAGCAGGTATCCTTCGTCCTGGCCAACGTGCTCGGCGGTGAAGCGATTGATTTCACCGAACCGACGGCAGCCGCGGGTAACGATGGAACGGCTCTAACCGGTACCACTGCCACCAACAAGGTAGTCATCAACTATATCGATAAGGACCAGACAGTCAATAACCTTTACTGGACCGCCAGCACGCTGGGGACCAGCGACGGTGACGACCTGCTGGAGACCAACGAAAAGTTCCAGATAACCATTGGAAATACCGACAGTGGTACCAGCGGTGGCAATCTTGTTGATGCCCTCTCCGGCAATCCCTTGGGTATCAACACGACCTTCACCCTGGAGGTAGTGACCCCCGTCGGTGCGGTGCTGACCATCGAGCGCACCTTACCCGCCTACATCGATACCATCATAAACCTGCGCTAGAGTAATACTTTTCATTCAAGGAAAAAGGAGGAAAAATGCTTAAGAGAATTCTAAGACGCGAGAAAGGCATCACCGGGCTGGAGACCGCCATTATCCTGATCGCCTTCGTCGTGGTGGCCGCAGTTTTCGCCTACACGGTGCTTTCCGCCGGCCTGTTCACCACACAGAAGAGCCAGGAAGCAGTTTACTCGGCGCTCAAGGAAGCCCAGAGTACCATGGAGCTCAGAGGTGCGGTTATCGCTACTGCCGGTAACGTTACGGGCGCCAGCGGCAACATCATGCAGGTGAGCTTTACCGTAGCTAATGTGCTCAGCGGCGAAGCGATTGATTTCACCCCGCCGACAGCACCGGGTACGGCCACAGGCGTAGCCACCGGCACCGCCAACAAGGTAATCATCAACTATATTGATAAGGGCCAGACAGTGGATAACCTCTACTGGACCGTTACCAAGCTGGGGAAAGAAGATGGTGACTACCTGCTGGAAGCTAACGAAAAGTTCCAGATAACAATCGGAGGCGACACGTGCGGTAGCGCCCCCGGTAATCTCGTTGACGCCCTCGGCACCGACCTAGGCGTCAATACGACCTTCAGCGTGGTGGTGATGACGCCGCAAGGCGCGGTGCTAACCATTGAGCGCACCACACCCGCCTACATCGACAGCATCATGAACCTGCGCTAGTTATAGTTAGTTTAAGTTTGACACCGGGTGGGGGTTCTAACCGGGCCCCCACCCGGAATCCCGTGGTATTAGTGGGTGCCACCCGCTTCCGGTAGCTGTGGGAAATGTAGATGATAGCCGCAAGCATCCGACCCGAAGTATTAATGGAGGTCTTTTGTGGACAAGGCCATAACTACAGCTCTACTTATCATAGCGGGAGTTGTGTGTATGATATTTGTCTTTAACAGTGTTTATCCGATGGTAAACCGTTCCAGCCAGGCCATGGTCAGCATGTCCGAACAGGTTGACGAACGGATGAAGAGTCGCATAAATATTGTTCACGCGGCAAATTCCGCCAACCGCACTTCCGTTTATCTGTGGGTAAAGAATGTGGGCACCCAGCGCATCGTGAGCGTAGAGAATTGCGACCTGTTCTTCGGCCAGGAGAATGACTTTGAACGTGTCCCTTATGTGGATGACGCCGAGGGCGGCTATCCGCAATGGGACTATAGCCTGGAAAATGATACCGAGTGGCAGACCAGTGCCACTCTAAAAATAACTATCACTTACAGTAGCGACCCCGGTGCGGGGACTTATTATTCCAAGTTTATTATACCGAACGGAATATCCGACGAGTATTACTTCAGCATGTAACGGAGTGAATTATGGAGACAGCTATTTTCTCAATTATATGTATCGCCCTGATAGTCTTTGGAGGCATGACAATGTCCCAGGGATTCATGACGTCGGTTGATACCAGCACGATGGGCCTTGAGAAGATGAGGCAGAGGAATGAGACGATAATGAGGACGGAGCTTACTCCCCTCAGTGCCGAGCAGCCCTCGGCCAATACCGTTGAGGTTACCCTGGAAAACAGCGGCCAGACCAAGCTGGCTAATTTTGAAAAATGGGATATCATCGTCCAGTACTACGACGGTACCGGGACCTATCACGTGGAGTGGCTCCCCTACACCGAAGCGACGCTGGACGATAACGAATGGGAGGTGGCCTGGATACAGCTTGACGGCGGGGCCGAAGTGTTCGAGCCGAACGTGTTAAACCCGCAGGAGCAGATAAAGATAAGGACCCAGCTCAATCCATCGGTAGGCGCCGGCACCACGAACATGTTTATCGTGGCCACTCCGAGCGGGGTTACCGCCTCGACCTATTTCTCGCCGTAACCGGGCTTGAGCTAAAAACAGGAGGCATAAATTAATACTACCGCTAAAAATATTAAGGAGCGAATGATATGGCGACGGCTATCGTCTCCATCATATGTATAGCCATGATAGTAGTAGGAGGTATGACATTGTCCCAGGGAATCCTCACCTCAGCGGACTCTGCCGCCCTCAGTGTAGAGGAGATTGCCTTGAGAGAGGGCGAAATTACCAGGACCAACCTGGATGCCGTCCGTTCTGCCCACCTTTCCTGGGCGGACCTCCTGAAGGTAACCGTGGAGAATAGCGGCCAGACCAAGCTGGCCAGCTTCGACAAGTGGGACTTTATTGTCAATTACTACGATGGCAGCGGCGTCTACCATACGGTATGGCTGCCTTATACTACGGGAGTATTAGGTGATAACGAGTGGCAAAAGGCGAGAATCGGCCTGAACGGGCCGGTAGAATTCTTTGAGCCGAATATATTGAATCCCGGAGAGGAACTGGTAATACTGGCCAGGCTCAATCCTCTACCGGGAGATGCCACCACCGGGGATATAACCGTAAGCACCCCTAACGGCGTCTATGACTCCATTTCCTTCTCCAATCTCGGCTATACGCTGCTTAACCCCCACTCGGAGAATACCACCATTGCCAGTACCGAGTATTTCCAGCTTGAAGAAGCGACCTGGGCCGACGGCCCCGCCATGATGGCAACCACGGACGCATTTATCAGTAATGAGTCCGGCAGGAAACCAATGTACGATGCGACTGACCCGTCCCGGCTGTCCAGACACGTGTTTCCGTTGACCGGCATCAGCGAGATACCGGCGGCCACCTGGACGGTGTATTATAGATGCCGCACCTGGGGAGACCCCAAATTCCCCAAAGCCCCTAAGGACGTGAATTTTGACATAGATATAATCATCAGGCAGGCGGACGGTACGGTGAGAGCAACCATAGCCACCAATGTCGCCGATGCTTATCTGGCCAAGGATGAATGCGAGGTCTGGCTGACCAAGAGCGCCACCTACGACTTTCCCGGTTATACAGTGGTCGACGACAGCGATTGCCTCGAGATTGTCTATTACGGCGAGGTTGACAATCAGGGACCGCAGGACGGGCCGGGATATATGCAGATAATGATAGATGACGATACGTTACCTTTAGCTGACCAGACCAGGATAGAAGGGTAACAGGGGAAGAGATATGCTGGAAAAGCTGAAACAACTGATATTTAAAGGCGACGAAAAAGGTAGGAGCAAGAACAAGACCAACCGGTTGATGAGCTTCGACATGTTCTACCAGCTCTCCTACATGTCCACCATCGCCGCCGCTGGCGTGCCGCGCGACCTTATTTTCGAACGTTCCGCCGAGCTCCAGTGCACCTCTGCCGAATATTTTAAGAGAGTCGAGCTGTCCCGCAAGCGGTTGAAATACGATTATGCCCGGGCCTGCCGCGCCGTGGGAGAACCCCTCAAGGAAGAGGCTGTTAAGGGACTCCTTCTCCGTTTTTCCAGTTCCCTCATCTCCGGCGAACCCGAAGCCGATTTTCTCACGAGAGAAGCCCATGCCCGGGCCGAGGACTACGAAAACGAGTACGGACGAAGCCTGGAAGTCCTGAAAATGTGGACCGACGCCTATGTCTCCCTCATTCTTGCGGCGGTCCTGGTGGTGGTCATCGGGATAGTCTCCACCATGATATGGAAGATCGAGACAACGCTCATCATAGCCATGGCATTTATCTCTGTAAGCTCCACTGTCATCGGCGTCTGGCTGATATGGCTGGTCTCGCCAAAAGAGACCATGGTCTTGCGCTGGGCAGGCTCTAAAGAACAAAAGCTCGCCAGCAAGCTCTTCAAACCTACCCTGCCCATTGCCGTAGGTGTCAGCGCTATCTTTTTACTGACCGGGCAAAACCTGGGGCTGGCATTTCTTGTGGTCGCGGCTATTGTCTTCCCTGTCGGTTTTATCATGACGCGTGATGACAAAAAGGTATACAAGAGGGATGACGAAGTGGGAACATTCCTGCGTTCACTGGGTGGCGTTTGTACCGCCCTGGGAACGACGGTGAATTCCGCCCTGGGCCGCCTCGACCTCGATGCCATCAACGTGCTGAGGAGCTCGGTAAAGAACCTGCACACGAGACTCACCGCCGGTATCAAATCAAGGCTGTCCTGGAAGGTATTTATCGACGAGACCGGAAGCGAACTGGCTCACCGCAGCGTGGGCATGTTCTATGATGCCATCGAAGTGGGCGGCTCGGCAGGACAGGCTGGCCGGCACGCCGCATCCTTCGCCAACAGGATTGCGTTGCTCAGGGCGAGGCGAAGGACGATATCCGGTCCTTTCCGCTGGCTCTGTATCACCATGCACACGGCTGTCGTTGTCATACTGGTCTTTATTACCGAGGTTATCGTGGGTTTCGGCAGCATGATAACAAAAGCCCAGGATTCAATGCCGACGCTATCCGGAGCCCCCTCCCTGAGTGCCATGTCCAGTTTTAATCTCTCCGGGCTGGAGATCATGCACCAGATGGTGTTGCCCCTGGTCCTGATATTCACGATAGCCAATGCTATCGTACCCAGTCTGGCGGAGGGGGGCAGTAAATTTAAAATATTAAACAACCTGGGAATTACCGCGGCTATTTCCGGCTTATGCCTTCTTATCCTGCCGGCATTATCCAGCGCGTTATTTACATCCGTTTCCCAAATGTAAGGAGGTAAACATGGAGACAAAAACCAACGTAGAGACGGAAACTAGTACCGAAGTCAGTATAGACTACGACGAAGCCGAATTCCAGGAAGTAAGGGACGAATTGAAAGATATCCTTTTAGATATTCGCACTTACATAATGGAAGCGCAAACGCCGATCCCCAACGACCTTGACCGGGAAAGGCTTCGCGAAGAACTTGACACGGAGAGGGGGTAAAACATCATGACAGTAGATAATAAAGCTGAGAACATTCAAGATGAAATCAAGTTGCTGAAGGGAGAGGTGAAGCAGTCACTGGCCAGCGTTCGGGATTACCTGCTTAACATGGAGCTACCTTCTACAGAATTCTCCACTATCCTGGCGGCTCTCGGCAGTGAAAGTGAACAGAAAATCACCATGAAGGGCACCTTTGCTCCACCATCGGAAAACCCGACTGCCCAACCCCGGGACGCGCTGACCGAAACGGCGTCAGATGAGTCCGGCGAAGATGAGTCAGAAATGACCTCCGAAGATGATAACCTGATTGACGTGGAGGAACCTCGCAGAGAAGAACCCGAGATAGTCGAAGACGAAGGCTCGATGGGTCAGGACGGGGGCATTGCCCCAGAAGACTCACTGTATTCTCCGGAAGACGCCATCGAAGACGAAGCATTCGATGAACCCGGCGAGCTTGGTGAAACCGACGAGCTTGGTGAAGCCGAGGAACTTGGTGAAGCCGAGGAACTTGGTGAAGCCGAGGAACTTGGTGAAGCCGAGGAGCTTGGTGAAGCCGAGGAACTTGGTGAAGCCGGCAAACTCGATGAACAAGACGAATCTATGACACCTGAATCAGAGATGTCTGTAGAGGAGGAACAACCCGTGGACTATGATAAGACTACTTCCGAAGTGAGCTCAGCCATTCCCAAGGTTAACATGATGGCCAACCTGATAAACTGGGTTGCCAAGGCCAAGGGAGAAATAGGCTACGACCAGTTAACCACGTTCCTGGAAGTCTACGGCATCAGCGGACACCTGTCTCCCGAGTTGAAGGAAGTCATTATACACCTTTCGGAAATATCGGCGGAGCGCCCGGAAGTCGTCAACAACGCCGAAACCTGGAGTCAGTCGATGCTGTCACTGCACGGCATCCTGACGGGAGGTGACGCCCCGCTCCATCCGGTAATTCCGTTCTGGAGCGAAGCCAGCAGCGAGGCAGAGTCGACCGAGGAAGAGATAATCGAAGTAGACAAGCCCAAAGAAGAACCGGTAAAACTGAAACTGGTATTCCCGAACGGTGATGGCAAGAGCAAGGAGTTTTGTGTTGACCTCAATCCCGAGGAAGATAGTGGCGACTCTTCAAGCAAGCATAAAAACTGAAAATCCCCAGACGAGAGAGGTAATGAATAATGGCAAAGAAAAAGAAGGAGTTCATAGTCACCGGCGTACCGGAAGTCGATGAGAAGCTGGGTGGCGGTATTCCGCTCGGTTCTCTGTGCCTTATCGAAGGTCATTCCGACGCCGGCAAAAGCGTCCTGTGCCAGCATCTGACCAACGGCACCCTGGTTACCGGCGAGATTTCAGTAGCCTATTATACCACGGAAAACAGCGTCAAGAGCCTGATAAGTCAAATGGAATCGCTGGCAATGAACGTGCTGGACCACTTCCTGGCAGACCACCTGCGAATTTACCCGTTGACCTTTCACAGCAGCATGCAGGGCGGGCAGAAACCGTTTTATGTCCTGAACCACCATTTTTCGAACCAGCCGCAGGAGTTCAAATTGATAATAATAGACTCCATTACGCTGCTCGTGGCGCACAGTAACCCGGTAGCCATCATCGATTTCTTTTCCAGATGTAAAGGCTTATGTGATGAAGGTAGAACGATAATCGTGGTGGCGCACTCCTACGCTTTCGAGGAAGATATGCTTGCTCGGACCCGCTCACTATGTGACGCACGTTTCAGGATGCGCCTGGAGCAGGTCGGTGACAGCATGATAAAACTCATGGAGGTACTCAAGGTACGCGGCGCCGAGCGCCCGACCGGAGATATAGTCAGTTTCGATATCGAACCCAAGCTGGGTATGCGGATAATCCCGCTCGCCAAGGCCAGAGTATAGGAGATTAAATGCTTCGTCTACCGTTTGAAATAAAAGCCTGTCCCGGGGAATGCGGGAAGGAATGCGGGGCCGCCCTGGAGAAGTGCCCGATATTCTCGAAACTTCCGGAGGATTTCCAAGAGGTATGCCAGGAAAACCCGCATCTCCTCCAGTACCTGCGCATGCTTCCGGAGGATAAGATCGGCATCCCGCAGTATTATGAAAAAGTGACGCGGGCCTTGAAGGGCACTAAAGACCCTAACCTTATCTATAATGTCGGCGGCGGAGTATTCGTTCATGTCCTGGCCAACACCGAGGATGTCAGGGACTACTATATCGCCATAGAACCAAGTATCATTGACGCCCAGGAAAGCACCCTCGATGAGATAGAGTTGAAGCTTACCGACTATGTCGAAGAGCTGGAGGGTGTCGCCGACTCCGCAAAACGACTCGAAATTATCATAGGAATTGTCGACAGAATAGTCTCTATCGACGGCCATAAAGCCCCCGAGGCACCCCCGGATAAAAACAAAAGCGACGAAGACGGCAAGGAAGGCAAGAACGGCAAAAGCGATAAGAATAAGAAGGAGAAAAAATCTCTCTTCCCTAAATCCAAAGGAAGCGCCAAGGGAAAGATACAGATAACCAATTTCCAGTACACCAGCCTTCGCTATCTGCTGCGGCGCAAACTGGAAGGCATGGGACTTCTGGACCCCATGATACTGGACCCCAATATCGAAGATATTTCATGTTCCGGTCTCGGTAATATCTTTGTGGAACATAAGATTTTCGGCGGTCTCCGGGCCAGCATCGGATTCGAAACCAACGAAACGCTGGACAAATTCGTCATCGAGCTGGCCGAGAGCATCAAGCACCCGGTTACCTTCCGTGAACCGGTTGTCGATGCCACGCTGCCCGATGGCTCCCGTATTAATATCGTCTACGGCACCGATGTTTCCAAGCGAGGCAGCAACTTTACCATCAGAAAGTTCAGCGACACACCGCTGAGCATACTGGAGCTTATCCAGTTCGGCATGATGAGCTTCGATATGGCCGCCTATCTCTCCATCATACTTCAAGAAGGTATGAATGTCTGGGTATCCGGGGAAACGGCCTCCGGTAAAACAACCCTGCTGAACGCGCTCACTACCTTTATTCCACCCGATGCCAAGATAGTAAGCATCGAAGATACCCCGGAAGTCCAGGTGCCGCACCATAACTGGATTCGCGGGGTTACCCGCGGTTCCGATAAGGGGGGCGACTCCTCCGAGGTATCCATGTTCGACCTTCTCAAGGCTGCCCTGCGGCAGAGGCCCAACCTTATCATCATCGGTGAGATACGAGGTGCCGAAGGCGC
>DAOVRI010000125.1 GCA_030628245.1 Dehalococcoidales bacterium | reverse complement strand
TTCGGCGGGCCGCCACGCTAGGCAAGGAATGACACTTATGATAAAACTGGAAAACATTACCAAAACGTACCCGATGGGAAAAAGAGAGCTAACCGTCCTCAGGGGGATAAACCTCCACATCAAGCAGGGCGAGCTGGTAGCGATTATGGGGCCTTCGGGGTCGGGCAAGTCCACGATACTTAACCTGATAGGCTGCCTGGATAAACCTACCTCCGGCCAGTACTACCTGGAGGATAGAGAGGTCAGCCGCTTAAGCGGTGGCGAACTGGCGCAGGTCAGGGGGAAGAAGATAGGTTTCATCTTCCAGACCTTCAACCTGCTGCCGCGTCTCTCGGCGCTGGCCAACGTGGAACTCGGTATGAGATACGTCGGCGGCAGCGACCGGAAAAAAGCCACGGAGGCGCTGGAAAGGGTCGGACTGGAGGAACGCGCCAATCACCGTCCCACCGAGCTTTCGGGGGGTGAGCAGCAGAGAGTATCCATCGCCCGGGCGCTGGTGAAAAATCCGCCGCTGCTTCTCGCCGACGAACCTACCGGCAACCTCGATAGTAAATCCGGTGAAAGCATAATCTCCATACTGACCTCGCTGCACGCCGAGCAGGGCATCACCCTGGTCATGATAACCCACGATGCCAATATCGCCCATCACTGTCAGCGCATTATTCACCTTAAGGACGGCGAGATAGTCACGGAGGAAACCGTATGAGGAACTGGCTTGACCCCATAACCACTGCCTGGAGCGGCGTAATCACCCATAAACTGCGCAGTTTTTTAACCATTCTGGGTATCGTCATCGGTGTCGGCGCCGTGATTACACTCATGTCCGTGGGTCGTGGGGCAGAACAACAGATACTCACCAATATACAGAACCTCGGCTCAAACCTGATTACCGTCAGCCCCGGCGCGTTCACCTTCGGCGGTATCAGGGGTGGTGTGTCGCAAACACTGACGATAGAGGACTCGCAGGCAATAGCAGGGCAGGTCCCCAATATAGCCGCCATAGCCCCTTCCTACACGAGCAACCTGCAACTGGTCTACGGCGACAGCAACACGAACTCCCGGGTAACCGGTACCACCCCGGAATACATGGCGGTCAACAACCTGGAGGCTGCCGGCGGCACATTTTTCTCATATGATGATTACCAGCGCGGCAATAAGGTAGTCGTGCTCGGCAGTAATGTCGCCGAAACTCTCTTCGGCGATACCAACCCCGTCGGTGAGCAGGTGCGGATGGGTACGATTATAGTACGCGTTATCGGCGTCCTGGAGAGTAAAGGGTTCATGTTCGGCTCACCGGATGACGTTGTCTATATCCCCTTAACCGCCATGCAACAGACGGTTGCCCAGCCGCGGACACCCCAGGGCGGCCGCATCGTTTCCGCCGTGTCTCTGACCGTAAGCGATGAGTCACACACGCAGAGCGTCATCGATTCCATAACCAGCCTGCTCCGCACGCGTCACCATCTGACCGCCATGGCCGAGGATGACTTTAATATCATGTCCACCGAGGAAATAGCCGCCACCTTCTCGGAAGCTATGGGCACAATGACCCTTCTTCTGGGGGCCATCGCCGCTATTTCTCTGCTGGTGGGAGGCATCGGTGTGATGAATATCATGCTGGTCTCGGTGCTGGAGAGGACCCGGGAGATAGGTATCCGCAAGGCGCTGGGCGCCCGGGAGCGGGATATCTGGGGCCAGTTTTTAATTGAAGCGGCATTCCTGTCATTTGCCGGCGGTATCATCGGGATTATAGGGGGCTGGGGAATTTCCTATCTCCTCGCCAGAATGAATATAATGACGACGTTGGTAACCCCTGATATCGTTATCCTGGCCGTTTCGGTATCGGTCGGTATCGGCCTGTTCTTCGGCTTCTACCCCGCCTGGAATGCCTCCCGCCTCAACCCCATCGATGCCCTCAGGTCAGAATAAGGGTAGTTCTCAACATAATGCCCTGGCCTACCGTACCACCTACCATCAAGACGGCCTTGCAAAAGAGCGCCCCAGCCTTCATAATATAGCTGCTCAAAAATTTTTTTCAGGGGGATAGTTCGCATGACAACTGTGAAAGAATTTAATAAATTCGGGGAAGAACTGGAGGGACTGCTGGGATTACAGACATCTCCTGTTGCCGTAAAGATGCTGGAGAAGGAAGAGGAAATCCCGGAGGGGGCCATCCGTCCGAAAAAAGACCGCGGCTATCACCTCGCGCAATGCCAGGCTTTCGCCCTGTCGCGCCGCGATAGAGCCACGGTAGCCATGCTGAAAGAAGACAACTGGTGTCCGGGCGCCGTGATATCCTACGGACTGGTGCCCAAGCCGGATAACCCTGCTGCCAGTGGCCAGAACCCGTACGTTTGCTTCGAGTACGGGAAATACATCGGTATCCTTACCGCCCCACTGCGGTCGGCCACCTTTGAACCGGATGCCGTTATTATCTATTGCGATACCAATCAACTACGAATTATCCTGCTTTCTCTGAAAATAGAAGACAGGCCACTGGTGAAATCGAACTTCTTCCCATTCTCCTGCTCTAATTCCGTTGTGCCCGTAATGTTAAACGGCGAGTACTGGATAAACCTGCCCGACCCCGGCGAATACGCGCGGGCGCTGACCGTCGCGGGAGAAATGATGTTCTCCGTGCCGAAGGGAAAACTTGCCGAACTGACGGAAAACCTCAGGCAGTTTGACAGGAACGAATCCGGGTTTGCCCACGAACAGATGATGATGAGACCGGACTTCCCTCAGCCGGACCTTTACAAAAGGGTGTTCGAAGCCTGGGGCATGGACCACGAGTAGCCGTCGGTTTCACGAAAAAGCTATTGCATTTTCTGATAAATGTATGTTATCATTAATTATGAGCATATGCTCATAATAGACGAAGGAATAGGTCAATTATGCCCAGACCGCAAAAATGCCGTCGTGTTGCCTACGTGCCGGGAGTGACGTTTTTCAAGCCGGCCGGTACGCCGATGAGGTCCCTCGAAGAAATTCAGCTCTCCCTGGAGGAAGCCGAGGCCCTGCGCCTGAAGGACCTGGAGAGGATGGAGCAGGAGCCGGCCTCGGAAAGGATGAACGTCTCACGGCCGACCTTTCAGAGGGTCTTATCCTCGGCCCGCCGGAAGGTCGCCGATGCCCTCCTCAACGGCCGGGCGGTAAGGATTGCCGGCGGTAACTACGAGGTGGCCTCTCACCGGTTCCGCTGCCGACGCGGTCACGAATGGGACGCCCCGTTTGAACTGGCGACAGATGATACAACGGCGCTCTGCCCCATCTGTAACACGCCGGGGACCAGGTCGCCGATACCACCGGGACCTGACGAGTCGGGAAAAGGACAGGGCCGGCACCATATTGGATAAAGAATATAAGGCAAACATATGCAAATAATCAACGACTTACTATCTATCTTGAACTATGAAGTACCTGTGGTAGACATACGCCAGGGGGCGTTTCAGACAGCCGTGCTCACCCGTCACTGCGGACTGGCCTCAACGCCTCACGACTCCGGCCCCCACCACGATAAAACACTGGTGAAGGAAGCCGGCTATCTGCTCAATCGGGATGCCGCCGGGCTGGCCCACATGGCTCTCTCGCCAAGCCCTCTGGAAGCGGCCATCGGCATGGCGACGATAAACTCTCTCATTGATGTTGACGAGCAAAACTGCGAGGAGCTTAATGCCGCCGAGCTTATCGCCCGGAAAGGGGAAAACAGGAAAGTAGCCATAGTCGGGCATTTCCCTTTTATTCCCAGGCTCCGTTCCGTAGTGAAAGAGCTATGGGTGACCGAGAAGAACCCCCAGGCAGGCGATTTCAGCGAAGCCGAGGCCGAAAACCTTATTCCCCGGGCAGACGTCGTCGGCATTACGGGCACGGCTTTTACCAATCACACCATCGAGCATCTACTGGACCTCTGCAATCCTGACGCCTACATTGTTGTCCTGGGTGGGACGGCACCCCTTTCGCCCGTATTGTTCGACTACGGTATCAACGCTGTCTCGGGGACGCTGGTGACCGACCCGGAACTCGTATTGCGCTACGTCAGCCAGGGGACAACCTTCCGCCAGATAAAAGGCATCCGGTTATTAACGATGACGAAGGAAAAGGATTGACTTGGTACCGAGGAGGTAAAGCAATATTGGCACTAAAACCCGTTAACGAAGAAGCTAGAGAGAAGCTCCAGGCAATCATTACCGACCGTGGTCTGGGCGATGAGGTCGTGCAGGTGACCATCGGCACGCTGTCGGTAAAACAGGCGATAGGCACCCCCAGCCGGCAGGATTTCCCCCTGCTGGAGGGGAAAGAGGTGATGATTGAAGCGGAATTTCACGGGAGCTTCGGGCAGGCCTTCACCGACCGCCCTCACGACTTTGCCGGCTCATTAAATGATGTTATTAACCTGAGTTTGAACACGAATGAAAACAGGGGCATTTTCATCGCCACCCTCAACACCGTCATGGCGCACCTGGGTATGGCTACCGGAATGCGGCACTGCCACGACGAAGAGCCGGAGGAATGCGCCAGACAGATTGCCCGGCATATTCTCGATGAATCGGGCAGGGTGAAAGTCGGCATGGTGGGCCTTCAGCCAGCCATCCTGGAAAATCTGGTCAATACCTTCGACGAGGCTAATGTGAGATGCACCGACCTCAATCCCAATAATATAGGCTCCCGGAAATACGGAGCCGAAATCTGGGACGGCCGGACGGAAACCGCGAAACTCATAGAGTGGTGCGACATTCCGCTGGTTACGAGCAGTACACTTGTTAACAACACATTTGACGATATCAGAAAAGAAGTCATCTCTCAGGGCAAGCGACTGATTGTCTTCGGCGTTACCGGCGCCGGAGTATCGGCCCTGCTCGGCCTGAAGAGACTGTGCTTTCAACCGCATTGAGAATTGTGAGGAGATCTATTATGAAAATTGCCATTTCAGCGGCGGGACAAAGCCTGGATGCTCAGCTTGACCCGCGTTTCGGTCGCTGCCAGTACTTCGTGATAGTCGACCCGGACACCATGGAGTTCGAGGCGGTAGCCAACAATTCCGCTGCTGCATCGGGCGGCGCCGGAATCGCTACGGCCCAGATGATTGCCGGCAAAGGGGTAGAGGTCGTGCTTACCGGCAACTGCGGACCCAATGCTTTTGGTGTTCTCAATGGCGCCGGTATTAAAGTCATGACAGGAGCTGCCGGTACCGTGCAGGAAGCCATCGAAAATTACCAGGCAGGCAAGCTCCAGGCCAGCTCCCCACCCAGTGCCACCGCTCACTCAGGCATGAAACGCGGTAAAGGCATGGCATAGGGCTGAAGGACTGGAAAATATACAGGAGGTGAATTATGCCTAGAG
>DAOVRI010000218.1 GCA_030628245.1 Dehalococcoidales bacterium | reverse complement strand
TTTCTTTCTCCTTGGCTTTACCGCGCTTGCCGGACTTCGCCTTTTTTGCTTCTCCGAAGCCGAGCTGGGCGGCGCTGTACCCTTCTTTCTCCACGGTTTTTACCTGCATCACCGTGCAGGGGCCGGCCTCGATGGCGGTTACCGCCTCGGCTCTGCCGCCTTCACCGAATACCTGGGTCATGCCCAGCTTCTTGCCTATAATTCCTTCGGTCATAATTTCACCGGTTTAAGGGTTCTTACAGCTTGATATCTATTTCCACTCCCGAGGGCAGGTTTAGCTTGGTCAGAGCATCAATCGTCTTGGAAGTCGTCTCGATAATATCGATGAGGCGTTTGTGGGTGCGAATTTCAAACTGCTCCTGCGAGTCCTTATCGATAAAAGGAGAGCGGATAACGCTGAATTTCTGGATGCGAGTCGGCAACGGTACCGGCCCGACGGCTACGGCCCCGGTGCTTTCCACCGCCTCCAGGATTTGTCGTGCCGACTGGTCGACCACCCTGTGGTCGAACCCCTTTAGTTTGATGCGAATTTTCTGTTTAGCCATATTTCCTGCCTACAGCTTTTTCTATAATATCGTCCCTCAGGTCCGACGGGACTTGCTCATAGCTGTGAAATTCCATGGAGTGCGTCGCCCTGCCCTGGGTGAGTGAACGAAGCTGGGTGGCATAGCCGAAAGATTCGGCCATGGGTATCAGGCAATGGATAACATACATATCACCCTGTGTATCGACTTTGCCGATGTGACCCCTCTTGGAGTTGAGGTCGCCGATGATATCACCGAGGAATTGCTCCGGCGCCACGACTTCCAGCTTCATAATAGGCTCGAGAAGGATAGGCTTGGCTTTTTTCACGCCGTCTCGCAGCGCTATCGAGCCGGCCATCTTGAAGGCCAGTTCCGAGGAGTCAACCTCGTGATAGCTGCCGTCGTAGAGAGTGGCCTTGACATCGACCACCGGATAGCCGGCCAGAACGCCGGTCTCCATGGCTTCTTTAATGCCCGTCTGGACCGGCGGAATGTACTGACGGGGTATGGTGCCGCCTTTCATGGCATCGACGAACTCAAAGCCTTTACCGCGTTCCAGGGGCTCAAGCTCGATATTGACATGACCGTACTGGCCGCGGCCGCCGCTCTGCCGGACGAACTTGCCCTCTATCTTTACCGGCTCGGTAATCGTCTCTTTATAAGCGACGCGCGGTCGGCCTACTTTTACGCCCACCCTGAATTCGCTGATGAGCCGACTGACGATTACTTCCAGGTGAAGCTCGCCCATGCCCGAGACAATGGTCTGCCCGGTTTCTTCGTTATAGACCACCTTGAAGGTGGGGTCCTCTTCGGTCAATTTCTGCAGGGAAGAGCCCAGCTTATCCTGGTCGGCCCTGGTCTTGGGCTCAATGGCGACGGATATCACCGGCTCGGGGAATTCGATAGATTCCAGGAGCACCGCTTTATGGGAGTCGCAGAGTGTATCGCCGGTGAAGGTGTTTTTCAGGCCCAGCGTGGCGACAATCGCTCCGGTATCGGCCACGTTGGCGTCCTCGCGGTGGTTGGCGTGCATCAATAAAAGACGGCCGATGCGTTCCGACCGTCCCCTGGTGGGGTTATAAACCTGCGCTCCTACCTTAACCTTACCCGAATAGACCCTGAAATAGACCAGCCGGCCTACGAATGGGTCGGTGACCACTTTAAACGCCAGCGCCGAAAACGGGGCGTCGTCGTTAGCCTCGCGGGTAACCTTCTTACCCGTCTTCTTTTCCACACCGTCGACCGGCGGTACTTCAAGGGGGGAGGGGAGGTAATCGACGATGGCATCGAGGAGAGGCAGAACGCCCATGTTCTTCAGGGCGCTGCCGCAAATAACGGGCACCCCTTTATTTTTCAGGGTCGCCCGTCTCAGAGCTTGCTTTAATTCATCGGGGGTAACTTCATCGCCCTCGATATAGGATATCATCATAATGTCATCGTGTTCGGCCAGTTTGGCTATCAGTGCCTGACGATGTTCGGCAATCCTGCCTTGTTCGGAGTCCGGAACGGGTATCTCTTCCGGCCCGGAATCGGGGTCATTCATAAAGCGCCAGGCCTTGTTTCCGACTAGGTCAATAACGCCACGGAAAGTGTCCTCGGCGCCCAAGGGAAGCTGTATCGGCAGCGGCGTCGCCCCGAGCCGCGCCTCAATCATGGAGAGCGTCCGGTTGAAATTAGCGCCGATGCGGTCCATCTTGTTGATGAAGCAGATTCTGGGCACCTTATATCTGTCAGCCTGCCGCCAGACCGTTTCCGACTGCGCCTCGACACCGGCCACGGCGTCAAAAACCACCACCCCTCCATCGAGCACCCTGAGGCTGCGTTCTACCTCGGCGGTAAAGTCCACGTGCCCCGGCGTGTCGATGATATTGATGCGTTGCTCATGCCAGTAGCAGGTAGTTGCCGCCGCCGTGATGGTGATGCC
>DAOVRI010000073.1 GCA_030628245.1 Dehalococcoidales bacterium | reverse complement strand
TCAAGCTGCTCCATGAGGCGCGCCGCCCGCGGGTAGCCGATGTGCAGTCGACGCTGCAGGAAAGACGTGGAGATATTTTCGTGCTGCCTGGCCAGTTCTCTGGCCTGCTCCAATAGAGGGTCACGGGGGTGTCCGCCGATGGTGCCAGTCGGGGCAGTAGCCACGAGTGTCTCCATCTTCAGCTTATCGGGTTCCTCCTGCTGCTGACCACCCCAGAAATACACGAGCCGGTCTATCTCGGTGTCGGAAAGAAAGCAGCCCTGGAGGCGCTTGGGTTTGGCGGCCTCGGTAGGCATGAAGAGCATATCGCCACGACCCAGGAGTTTCTCAGCGCCGGCGCCATCGAGGATGGTGCGCGAGTCCACCTGCGAAGTAACGGCGAAACTGATACGCGTGGGAAAGTTTGCCTTGATGAGCCCGGTAACCACATCTACCGAGGGACGCTGCGTCGCCACGACCAGATGAATGCCGGTAGCACGGGACAGCTGGGCCAGCCGGCACAGGTTGCTCTCCACCTCGTCGAAGCCGGCCATCATCAAATCGGCCAGCTCATCGATAATCAAAATGAGGTAGGGTAGCTTTTCACTACCGTGTTTATCCTTATTATAGCCCTCGATGTGACGCGCCCCGGATGTTGCCAGCTTCTGGTAGCGTTGCTCCATCTCCTGCAAAAGCCAGCGCAGAGCGCTTAAAGCCTTGGTGGTATCGACAATAACCGGAGTGGCCAGGTGCGGGATGCTGTTATACTGGGTCAACTCGACCCTCTTGGGGTCGATGAGGATGAACCGGATATCATTAGGCGTATTATGCATCAGCAGGCAGCATATAATGGTATTCAGGCAGACCGTCTTGCCGCTGCCCGTAGCCCCGGCAATCAGCAGGTGGGGCATCTTGGTAAGGTCAGCGGCTATAGCCTCACCGCCGGCGCCCTTGCCCAGAGCCAGTGTCATCCTGGTCCTGGCGTGCAGTTTCTGGAAAACGCTGGTCTCAACCACCCCGCGCAGGCTGACCATGTCCGAAATCGTATTGGGCACCTCGATGCCGATAAAAGATTTTCCCGGTACCGGGGCTTCAATCCTGATGGTGGGTGCCGCCAGTGCCAGCGCCAGGTCATTAGCCAGAGAGCTAATCCTCTCTACCTTGACCCTGGTCTTGGATACTTCCTCCAGCCTTATCTGGACGTTACCGTCACGGTCTCTTTCTTTGATTTCCTTATATTTCCTGTCCCAGCCGGGTTCCACGCCGAACTGAGTAACAGTAGGGCCGGCATTAATCTGTACCACCTTGGATTCGACATTGTAACTGGCCAGCGTCTCCTCGATAAGCTTGGCCCTCTGCAGATTCTGGTCCTGGCTGAACTGGACTTCGGGAGACGTATCCAGAATATCGACGGGCGGCAAACGCCAGCCGTCGATGACTTCCAGGTCCGCCGACTGCCCGTATTTCTTCCAGACATCTTCAGCCACCTGCCGCAGTTCCTGTCTGGGCGATGGTTCACTTACGGCTGGTTTGACTTCAGCGAATTTGTCAGCACCGGGCTTCAAAGACGCGGCTTTATCCGCCAGTTCTTCTAACCTCTTGCGGGAAGTTACAACCTCCGGCGGTACCACCGGTTCTTCCATTACCCCGGGAAGGGGCGGCTTACTCTCAACCGGAGTCCTGGGATGAAGAGCGCGGTGCGCCGGCTGCTTATCTTCAGGTCTGACACGTCGTTGGGGCGCCGGCTGCCTCTTGAACTGCTCCGCCAGCCAGGCGAAAAAGCGCTGGACAGCCCTGAAACTGGGACGCGGTGCTACCAGGAAAGTGCCGATAACCATCAGGGCTATTATGCGCAGCCCGTAAATGAAGTTGAAATTTCTGAAATCTATAATTTCACGTCCAAAGCTGCCGCCCAAACCATTTTTCAATAAGTCTCTGTCGGCATAATTAACAGCAGCCAGGATGCCCCAGACAGCCAGTATGAAGGCAATGCTGCCCAGCCAGAGGTTCCACCGGAAGACTAACGAGCCAAACCTACGCCGCCAGATAAGCACGATGAGGGTAACAACAGCAGCAACGATAAAGGCGAGACCCCAGCCAAAAAGCCCGATAAGATTCTCGCCGAAATCGGATAGTTTTTCGCGGAACACATACAGCAGTACCACGATGATGACAACCATGATAACCTGCCGCATGGGGGTTGACATCAGAAAACGGAGGAATGCTCCCAGCGTCGACTGCGAAGACTGCTTTCCGGGCTTACTTCTTGCCTTGGGCTTATTATTTACGGGTAATTTTTTTCTAGCCATAGAGATTACTAACCTCACCCCTTTTATCCCCTCTCCTTTGAAGGAGAGGGGGAGTGGTCAGGAAGAGGGGTTTCACCCCTCTTGAACTCCTCGTATTATTATACTTTCACCATGAAGGGAAGAATCATGGGTCGGCGCTTGGTCCGCTGATAATAGAATTTCTCCAGGGTATCCTTGACCTTGGTATTGATAAAGCTCCACTCGGCGACACGGCCGCCGCTGTGGTCCAGCGTCTTGGCCAGTAACTGGCGGCTCTCGTCCATCATGTCCTTGAACTCCCGGGTATCAATAAAGCCCCTGGTAACGATGTCGGGGCGCCCGACCAGTTTGCCGGTCTGCCGGTTAACGGCAATAATCACTACGACAATACCATCGCGGGAAAGCATTCTACGGGTACGCAGGACAACCCCGCCGATATCGCCGACACTCAAGCCATCGACATAGACATGCCCGGAGTTGACTTTTCCACTTACCCTGGCCGTATTAGCGTTGAGTTCGAGGACATCGCCGTCCTCCATGACAAAGATATTTTCGGTGGGGATGCCCACCGATTCCGCCAGCCTGGCATGAAGGCTGAGGTGACGGTACTCCCCGTGGATTGGCATGAAAAACTTCGGTTTGACCAGGCTCAGAATAAGTTTCAGCTCTTCCTGACTGCCGTGGCCGTGGACATGCACCTGTCCCAGCTTACCATACAAGACACTGGCGCCCTGTTTGAAAAGGCTGTCCACGGTCCTGTTGACCAGTGATTCATTACCCGGAACAGGGGTCGCCGAAAGCACAATGGTATCGCCGCGCTGTATATGCACATGGCGGTGGTCACGGTTGGCCATGCGTACCAGGGCGGAGGTAGGCTCTCCCTGGCTGCCGGTAGTTACCAGAACTATCTTATCAGACGGCAGGCCTTTGACCTCATCGATACGACCCAGCAGTCCTTCAGGAGCATTGAGATAGCCCAGTTCCAGAGAGATACGTACCGTATCGGACATGCTGCGGCCGACGATAAAGACACGCCGCTGGTACTTGGCGGCGGCATTGATGACCTGCTGTACACGCGAAATCAGCGATGAAAATGTGGTGACAATCACTCTCCCCGGAGCGTTGGCGATAACGTGTTCCAGCGACTCGCCGACAATCTGTTCGGATGGGGTATAGCCGGGAAGCTCGGCATAGGTGGAATCGGAAAGCAGGAGTAAAACTCCCTGGGCACCCAGCGTGGCCAGTCGGGAAAGGTCGGTCCCCTTACCGCTGACCGGAGTATAGTCAATCTTGAAATCGCCGCTGTGAATGATGACTCCCTCCGGCGTGCGCACGATGATACCGGCCGCATCGGGGATACTGTGGCAAACGGGAAACAACTCGACGGTAAACTTCCCAAGGTTGACTTCGTTTCCAGGATTCAATATTTTCAGGTTGACTCCCTCACGCGTCCTTCTTTCCTTCAGCTTGACGCGGATAAGCCCGTTGGTAAGCTTCGTCGAATAAACAGGCGCGTTATTAAGCTGCGGTAGCAGATAGGGCAGGGCGCCGATGTGGTCTTCATGACCGTGGGTGATAACGATACCCCTTACTTTTTCCTTTCTTTCCACGACATAGCTGAGGTCGGGAATCACCAAGTCGATTCCAAGCATATCTTCTTCAGGAAACATGAGGCCGGCGTCGATGATGAGGATATCATCGCCGTACTCCAGCACCATCATATTTTTACCGATTTCTCCCAGCCCGCCGAGAGGAATTACTTTTAACCTTGGCCTTGACATAAATTTAAACCTCGAACATATTCAACTGCTGCGGCTGCGGCTCGGTTTCCTGAACACTGGTAGCTTCAGCCAGAATCTTTGGAATCTTGAGCATATCGGCCTCTATGGCCTGACGCAGGCTTTGCTGGTGAAGCGCCGCCGCCGGATGATACATGGCATAGTAGATAATATCGTCATGCTTTTGAGCCGTACCGTGAATCTTACTGATGCTCTTGCCGGGAAAGTACATCGCCATCGAGTAACGCCCCAGGGTAACAATCATCCTGGGCTTGATAATTTCAATCTGGCTGTCCAGCCAGGGACGGCAGTTCTGCATTTCCGTGGGCAGGGGGTCGCGGTTGTTGATGGGGCGGCACTTGATGACATTGGCGATATAGACCTGCTGGCGGTTCAGGTTAATGGAGGCCAGCAGCTTGTCCAGGAACTGTCCGGCCGGCCCCACGAAAGGACGCCCCTGCTGGTCTTCATGCCAGCCGGGCGCCTCGCCGATAAACATGATATCCGCATTTTCCGCCCCCTCACCGGGCACAACCTTCGTGCGGAATTTGGCTATTTCACACTTCTGACAGAGTGCTATCTGCTGGTAAAGCTCGCTAAGCGGTGACATCGCACTACCTTATATTAACTTTAATGAAAATAATTTATTTTCTCTGAGGTATGATAACACCGCTGATAGGTCAAGTCAATCGGTAACATGACATAAGACAAAGCATAGAGGATGTTATTGACATTACGAATTACAGCTCTACCAGCTTAACGGAATAGACATCAGGTATGGCCAGAATCTGCTGCTGCTGCTTTTCGGGCAGAGGCTCGTCCAGTGTCAATACGAGCAATGCCTGGCCCCTCGGCTTGAGACGCCCCAGGTGCATCGAGCTGATATTGATATCGGCGTCGCCGGTTATTTTACCTATCGCCCCGATGAATCCGGGGCGGTCGAGGTGGTCGCTGAACAGGAAGTAAGACCCGGGAACAGGCACGATATCAAGCCAGTAGTCGTTAACCCGTACGATGTGCGATTCATCATGCATGACGGTCCCAGAAACGGTGCACGCGCCCTTGTTAGTGGATATCTCCACGGCAAGGAGACTGGTATAGTTTTCACAGATAGCCTCCTTTTCCTCGATGACGGTCAGGCCGCGCCTGGCAGCTATCAGGTTGCAGTTGATGATATTAACCCGTTCTTCGCTGATGCCTTCGAGCAGGCCGCCGACAACCGCCGCCTTGAGGGCATTGGTATCGTAATTGGCAATATCGCCGTCGTACTTGATACGGATAGTCTTAGCCTGTCCCTCGGACAGCTTGTAGACCAATTTACATAACGTTGTCGCCAGTTTCATATAGGGCGCCAGCGCCGCCAGAGTCTCCGAAGGTATATAAGGAACGTTAATGGCCGACCTGGCCGGTTGTCCCCGGAAAACATCGACAATCTGCTCGGCGACATCGCGGGCCGCCAGAATCTGCGCCTCGGTCGTAGAAGCACCCAGGTGCGGGGTAACGATGATGTTGTCCACTCCGAAGAGGATACTTTCGGTTATGGGCTCCTTCTCGAAAACATCGATAGCCGCCCCGGCTATTTTCTCCTCTTTTATCGCTTTGACCAGCGCCTCTTCGTCAATAAGCCCGCCCCGCGCGCAATTAATGATACGAACCGAAGGCTTGCATAAGGCCAGTTCTTTAGAGCCAATCATGCCTCTGGTCTGGGGCGTCAGCGGCAGGTGGAGGGTAATGAAGTCCGACTCCCTGAGTATTTGTTTTAAGTCGACGAGCTCTACCTGGAGTTTCTGGGCATATTCCAGAGAAACCAGGGGGTCGTTGCCCAGCAGTCTCATTTCAAATCCCTGCGCTCGTTTGGCCACCTCCGAGCCGACATTGCCCAGACCGATGATACCCAGTGTTTTGCCTCTCAGTTCCGTGCCCATAAAGTCGTTCCGCCGCCACACGCCGGTCTTGAGCAACTCATTGGCCTGCGGAATATTACGCGCCGAAGCCAGTAAAAGGGCGATAGCGTGTTCGGCGGCCGAGACCGTGTTACCGGTCGGGGCATTCACAACGACCACGCCGTAGCGCGTCGCCGCCTCGACATCGACATTATCGATACCGACGCCGGCCCGGGCGATAACCTGCAGCTTCTTTCCCGCCTTGATAATGTCGGCCTTGACTATCGTCTGGCTGCGTACCATCAGGGCTTCGTAGTCGCCGATAACGGCGATTATTTCCTCCGGCTCCAGCCCGACCTTAACATCCACCTGCGCCTCTTCCCGCAGGATTTCTATCCCCTCTTCGGAAATATCGTCGGTAATCAGTACCTTCTTTCGTTTATCCGCCATATGTTTTTCCTTATTGCTTTATTCCGGCGAAGCCCACTTCGGGCAGGGTTATCTTAAGGGCTGCAATCAATTCCTTGATATCGTCTTCACTTACCAGTCCCAGGTGACCGATGCGGAATATTTTACCATCAAGATGCTGCTGTCCGCCAGCCAGCACAATTCCGTGCTCGGACTGCATGAGCTGTCGCAGCTTTTTACCATCGACACCTTCAGGAATCGCTACGGACGTAACCGTATTCGAGGCATATTTTTCATCGGCGAAAATGGAAAGCCCCAGACCTTTTATCCCATCGCGTGTCATCTGGCCGATACGGTTATGCCTGGCGAAGATATTTTTTAGTCCCTCCCTGAGCATCATTTTCAATGCTACCGAAAGGGCATAGACTACCGAAACAGCCGGCGTCCAGGGATTCTGGCCTTTCTCCAGAAAGCTCTTAGCTTTGCCGAAGTCCCAGTAGAACCTGGGCATACTGGCCTTGTCAAACGCTTTCCATGCCTCAGGGCTAACGCTGACCATGGCCAGTCCCGGCGGCACCATCCAGCCTTTCTGCGAACCCGTGACGACAACATCACAGCCCCATTTATCAACAGGCACGTCAATGGATGACAGGCTGCTGATGGCATCGACGAGGAGGAGTTTACCGGCGTCTTTCACCACCTTGCTGATAGCCTCCAAGTCGTTGGTGACGCCGGTGGAAGTCTCGTTATGGGTCACCAGCACTGCTTTGACATCCGGATTGGCCTTGATAGCTTTGGCGACGGCATCGGGGTCGGCGGCTCTGCCCCACTCGAAATTGAGGGATACGACATTGGCACCAAACGTTTTGGCAATATTCGCCCAGCGGTCGCCGAAGGCACCGATGGATACGGATAGTATTTTATCCCCGGGCGACAGCATGTTGACGACGGCGGCTTCCAGGCCGCCGGTGCCGGAACCGGTGAGTATATATAAGTCATTTTGAGTCTGGAAGACCTGCTTCAGTTCGTCGGTGACCTCATGTATTATCTTCTCATACTCCGGCCCGCGATGGTTAATCATGGGCCAGCCCATCGCCTCCAGTACTTCCGTAGGACAGGGGGTCGGTCCGGGAATTCGCAATTGTGGCATTCGTATCTCCTTATAATGTTTATATATCAGAATTTATTACTTTAGCGAAACGGCGTTTGCCGACCTTGATAATCAAAATGTCATCGACTTGGGCTACATTACTGGTTAATTTTTCGCCATTTATCTCCACAGCACCTTGGGCAATTAATCTTCCGGCTTCGCTGTGACTCTTAGCTAAACCTATTTCCACAAGCAGCCGATTCATGTTAACCGCTGAACGAATATTTGGCTTCGTTGCTTCTTGCGCTTGACCTATCTGCATTAGAAATTCTCTAAATCTGTTAAAAGATATAGGGCACTCCTGTATCTCATCCGGTACTTCCTTGTTCTGCACGACGCTTTGAAAATGACTTTCCGCTTCTTCAGCTTCCTTCTGGCTGCAAAGCTGGGTGACGATATCCCTGGCCAGGCGCTTTTTCAAATCCATCGGATTTACGCCGTTATCAAGCTGATTTTTAATATCCTTAAGCTCTTCGTCGGGGACATCGGTAAGCAGCTCAAAATACTGCATAATAAGCCCGTCGGGGATAGACATTACCTTGCCGTATATTTGTTCGGGCGGCTCCGTCACGCCGATGTAGTTGCCGATGCTCTTGGACATTCTCTGAACGCCGTCGGTCCCCACCAGTACCGGGAAGGTGATGCATACCTGTGGTTTTTGT
>DAOVRI010000144.1 GCA_030628245.1 Dehalococcoidales bacterium | reverse complement strand
CCGGCAGCACCGACATGCTGAACATGATTCCGGGCATCGGCAAGAAGGTGGCCAACCGCATCATCCTGGAGCTCAAGGAGAAAATCGGCGCCGGGTGGGTCGTCACGCCCGCCACCGAGATGGCCCAGGAAAACACCGACGTCCTGGCGGCGCTGACATCCCTGGGCTATTCTCCCGCCGAGGCCGTCAAAGCGGTCGCCGCCCTGCCCGCCGACGAGGAACTGAACCTGGAGGAGAAAATCAAGCTGGCTCTGCAATATTTCGGGAGCAGGTGATGAAAGCATCCGAAGGGAAAATCGGGCGGGTGTTCGTGGTGAGACTGGAGGATGGGGACATCGTGCCCGCCTGCATCGAGAAGTTCGCCGCCGAAAAGTCCATAAAGTGCGGGCACGTGATATTAATCGGGGGAATCGGGGGCGGTGAAGTGGTGGCCGGGCCGAGGAAGACCGACGAAATGCCTCCCGACCCCCTGCTCCTGCCCGTGGACGGCGCTCATGAGGTGGTTGGACTGGGCATCATCGCGCCGGACAGGGACGGCAAGCCCGTGCTGCACATCCACGCGGCGCTGGGACGGGCGGGCAAGACCCTGACGGGGTGCCTGAGGCCCGGCGTAAGCACCTGGCTGGTGGGCGAGGCTATCATCTACGAGATTACAGGCACCAGCGCCAGACGCCTGCCTGATAAGGACAGCGGGTTTGATTTGCTGGAGGTTTAGGAGGGGAAATGGATAGTTATTGGCTTTGTCCGATATATTTTTTCGAATGTGACAGCGAACAAATCAACTTGCCAGAAGAAATACAAATAATAAAGATACCAAGAAAATTCGTTGAATATCTTGATGAAAATTATCCCGATACCCTGCCGACAATACTCAGTGATGCGAAGTGGACGATAGCTATTAAAAATGAACAAATTGATACCACAAATATGAGCATTATTGAATCAATGTCTGTTGGGTTCAGGCAGCAAGATAAAGTAAAAGGCCAATTATTTGATTTACTTACTGCATTAAGACTTTATAAGAAAGGCAGGATTGTTGCAGGATTACTGATAAGTGCTACATTCCATAATTCTGAATGGTCTATTGGCGGAAGTATAATTTGGACTTCTGTTTCTAATATTCTTTTTTTTGAAGAAAAACCAATTTATAAGCTTAAAGTGTCAGAAATACAAAAATTGACTATGTTGTTTCAGCAGATTCGTCAATGGCGTGCTTCTAACATCCTTGTCAATATTGAAATAGCTTTAGACCGATTTCATTCATCCTATCATGGCAATATTGAAGATAGGTTAATTGACCAGATGATAGCATTCGAATCTCTTTATCTTGGTAGCGAACAAGAGCTTACATATAAATTAGCTTTGAGAACTGCGTTTCTACTTAGGAAAAGAAAAGACTACAGAAATATAGTTTTTACGAATATGAAAAAAGCATATAACTACAGAAGCAGAATAGTGCACGGCGACAATCCACCAACTAGAAATACGCTAGGGATAATAGTCCCAAAGACCGAAGATTACTTACGTCAATCAATAAAAAAAGTTATCTTATTATTAGGCCAAGGGAATTCATTGAAAGAAATTCGCGAAATTTTACTTGATGAAAATATACTCCATAACGGAACCACTTTAACCGTTGTATAATCTATTCTACCACCCCACCTCCCCCTTCGCTTGTTATCTATTCCCACCCTCGTGGGGGAAAATCCCCCTTAGTCCCCCTTTTTCAAAGGGGGAAACTTAAGCCTCCCCCTTTCGCAAAGGGAGATTGAGAGGGATTTAATCTTCCACCCCCTCACCATTTTGGTCTGACGGCAGGCTTTTCCTTGCCCACATCCAGTGCCAGAAAGATGTCTGTATTGTTTATGATTCCCACGATGTTCCTGCCATCAAAAACCGGGGCTCTCCTTATACCGGCCTGGTGCATCATCCTGGCGCAATATTTCAAGGCTAAACCAGGTGACACCATAATGAGAGGCCTGGTCATGATTTCAAAGACCCTGACCTCATCAGGGTCCTTCCCGGGGTCAATGACCTTATTGACCACATCTTTGCGCACAACTATGCCCCAGGCATCATTATGGTTGCGCCGATTCACGATTAGACAGGTCACACGGAGTTTTAGCATTAAGCGTACAGCCTCGGTCACAGTGGCGTTACCATCAATTCTATCTATCGTCGTTCTCATCACATCGGCCACTTTCATAGACTTTAATTTTTCTACCGATTCCACTGACATTTTCAGCCTCCTTTGTTAATTGACCCCTTGTGTAACGGCTCCTTAATCTGACTCCGTTCTTCCTCAGGTATTCAAGCGAGTAAGTACTTATAGCCATAGAGTCCCACAGCGGATATATTTCATCAACTATGTAAGCACCTAAAATCCATGCAAATTATCCTTATTTAACCCAGTGGTATACCCCCCAATTTGGACTAAAAATCGGGACCAGCCTCTCTTTCTATTCCCTCCCCCTTCACTCTCAAAACCGCGACAAAACCCCCATTTTCTAAATAATTGTTTTCCCAAAAAAAATCCAACCATAAAAAGTCAACCCTTAATTGTCACAATTTCACACTCAATTACACCCCCCATAAATGACAGTAACAACCTCACTTACCATAACTCTAAAAACAATTCAAACCTGTTTCTCCCCCATCCAGCCTCGAATTGTTTCCCCTCAAAGTCTTTGTGTTGTCCTGTCCTCCTCTGCTTAGCCCGCAGGTTTCCCTACCTTGCCCCCACGTTATATACTATTCTGTATGCCACAGTTTAAAATAGTCTCCGACTTCAAAATGACCGGCGACCAGCCCGAGGCGGTTGACAGGCTGGTGGAAGGGCTGGAAAAAGACTACAAGCACCAGACCCTGCTGGGCGTCACCGGCAGCGGCAAGACCTTCACCATGGCCAACGTCATCGAGAGGGTGCAGCGTCCCACGCTGGTCATCTGCCATAACAAGACACTGGCCGCCCAGCTCGCCAGCGAGTTCAAGGAGTTCTTCCCGGAAAACGCCGTCGAGTACTTCGTCAGCTACTACGACTACTACCAGCCGGAGGCCTATATCCCCCGCACGGACACCTACATCGAAAAAGACGCCGACATCAACGAGGAAATCGATAAGATGCGTCACGCCGCCACGCGCGCCCTCTTCGAGCGGCGGGACGTGCTCATCGTCGCTTCGGTTTCCTGTATCTACGGACTCGGCGAGCCGGAGGAATACCGCAGCTTCGTCGTCAGCCTGAAACGGGGCCAGAGCTACGGACGGCAGCAGCTTTTACGACAGCTCGTGGACATGCAGTACGGGCGCAACGAGATGGACCTGGCGCGGGGCAACTTCCGCATCCGCGGCGACACGCTGGAAATACAGCCCGCCTACGAGGAACTGGCCCTGCGCATCGAGTTCTTCGGGGATGATATCGACCGCATCGTGACCCTGGACCCGCTCACCGGCGAGATGCTGAACGAGCTCGACGCGGTGGACATCTACCCCGCCAAGCACTTCGTCACCTCCCACGACAAGCTGATGCTGGCCATCGAAGCCATCAAGGAGGAACTGGCGGAACAGCTCAAGGGGCAGCGGGAACAGGGCAAGATACTGGAGGCCACCCGACTTGAGGCGCGCACCAACTACGATCTGGAGATGCTGCGGGAGGCGGGCTACTGCACCGGCGTGGAAAACTACTCCCGCCACCTGGCCGGACGGGCGGCGGGCAGTCCCCCCTGGACGCTTATCGACTACTTTCCGGAGGACTTCCTGCTGTTTATCGACGAGTCGCACATGACCCTGCCCCAGATACGCGGTATGTACCGCGGCGACCGCTCACGCAAGGAGACGCTCGTGGAGTACGGATTCCGCCTGCCCTCGGCGCTGGACAACCGGCCACTGGACTTCCGGGAGTTCCAGGACCACATCTGCCAGGTCATCTATACATCGGCGACGCCCGCCGATTACGAATACGAGCACAGCCAGCAGGTGGTCGAGCAGCTCGTCAGGCCGACCGGACTCCTCGAACCGAACATCGAGGTCAAGCCAACGAAAGGGCAAATCGACGACCTCCTGGAGCAGATAAAGAGTCGCGTCGATAAGGGCACGCGCTGCCTGGTGACCACGCTGACCAAGCGCATGGCCGAGGAACTGGCCGACTACCTCGTCGAGATGGGGATAAAGACGCACTATTTGCACTCGGAGGTGGACACGCTGGAAAGGGTCGAGATATTGCGCGACCTGCGCCTCGGCGTTTACGATGTCATCGTCGGCATTAATCTTTTAAGAGAGGGACTCGACCTGCCGGAGGTCAGCCTCGTCGCCATCCTCGACGCCGACAAGGAAGGGTTTTTAAGGTCGAGGTGGGCGTTAATCCAGACGATGGGCCGCGCCTCCCGCCATATCGACGGACAGGTCATCATGTACGCGGACAACGTCACCCGCTCCATGCGGGAGGCCATCGACGAGACGCAGCGCCGCCGCCGCATACAGGAGGAATACAACCGCGAGCACGGCATCACTCCGCAGGGCATACGGAAGGCTATCCGGGACATCACCGAGCGCGTGAAGGCCGTGGCCGAGACCCGCGCCGACTATTCATACGAGGCCCCCGCCACCCGCGAGGATACCATGCGGCTGGTGAAAGACCTGGAGACACAGATGAAGCAGGCCGCCAGGGCTCTGGAGTTCGAGAAGGCGGCACTGATACGGGACAGGATAATCGAATTACGCAAGGAACTGGTAATAGAGCAGGATGAGCAGCGAGTCGCCAAAAAATAATACGGAAGATACCCGCCAGGAAAAGCGCGAGGAGAAGCAGCGCAAGGAAAAAGCGCGCAT
>DAOVRI010000094.1 GCA_030628245.1 Dehalococcoidales bacterium | reverse complement strand
CGAGATTGTCATAGAATCGAAAGACAATTTCTCGCTTCCGAGTATAGCGGTTGGCGCCGCTAAATAATCCGACGTGACTTGTTAAACCGACTCTAGTATAATAGGGCGGTGAGTTCAGAGAGTTGAGCCCACCGCCCTTTTTAAATTACAGGGGGACAATCAGAAAGGAGCTTGAGGATTGGCAAAAGAGACCGTAGAAGTTCCTATTACCGGAAAAATCATCAGTGTTGATGTTAAGGTCGGCGATGCCGTCAAAGAGGACGACGTCATCTGCACGCTGGAGTCCATGAAAATGGAAAACCCGATACTGGCGCCGGTGGACGGCACCATCACCGAGATACAGGTTACCGTCGACCAGGTAGTCAAGCCCGGCGAGGCGATTGCCGTTATTGAGTATTGATAGTAGCAACGGATTGCTTCGCTTCGCTCGCAATGATGTGAGAAAGCGAGCAGTTCTTTAAATAGTATAAATTTATAGTAGAGTGTTATGGAATTTCATCCCTGGATATTCGCTTTGATAGCCTACGGGGTGGCTGCCGTTATCGCCGTGTGCGTGGCCTTCATCATCAAGGTCATCGCGCTTATCGTCCAGAGAAAAAAGGGTGCCGCGGATGAAGGCGCCAAGCCGGAGAGTTGAGGGCAGTAATAACCGATGTTCTTTTTAGAGCTCTTTCAGGGTATCTACACCTTCTTCATCACCGAGCCGTCGATTGTCTTCGGCAGGCTGCTACTCGTAGCCCTCGGGCTGGTCTTCATCTACCTTGCCTATAAGAAAGTCCTGGAAGCCCTGATAATGCTGCCCCTGGGGATAGGGATGATAGCCGTCAACGGCGGCCTGATGGTCCTAGAGGCGAGCCAGGTGGGCGGCCTGATAATGACGGAGGCGGGACCCGTCGGCACTCTTTTCGTCAACCCGATGGCCGGAAACCTCGAGGAGCTGATGTACTTCCTGCAGGTGGACTTTCTGCAACCTATCTACACCTTCATGTTCAGCAACGGGTTAATCGCCTGTCTCGTCTTCATGGGCATCGGGGCGATAACCGATATCGATATCCTGCTGGCCAGGCCGGGCATGAGCCTCTTCCTGGCGATATTCGCCGAGCTCGGCACGATAGTGACGCTACCCATCGCCATGGCGATGGGTCTGCTGCCGAACGAGGCGGCGTCCATCGCGCTGGTGGGCGGGGCCGACGGCCCGATGGTGCTCTACGGCTCGCTGATGATGGCCAGAGACCTTTTCGTGCCGATAACCGTGGTGGCCTACGTTTACCTGGGCGTCTGCTACGCGGGCTACCCGTTCCTGGTAAGGATAATACCGCGGAGAATGCGGGAAACGGAGATGGACTGGCGCACGATACCGAAGGTCCCGGCCGGAGCCAAGTTCGCCTTCTGCATCGCCACGCTTACCCTGCTGTGCTTCCTCTTCCCGGTGGCGGCACCGCTGTTCGCCTCTTTCTTCCTGGGACTTTCCATCAAGGAAGCGGGCATCACAAGATTCGTGGAGTTCCTCTCCGGTCCGCTCCTTTACGGTTCGACGCTTTTTCTGGGTTTCACGCTGGGCGCGCTGCTGGGAGTCGATATCATCCTGAATTCCAAGATACTGCTGCTGCTGGCACTGGGGGTAATTGCCCTGCTGATTTCCGGACTGGGGGGAATTGCCGGGGGCTTAATCTTCCGCAAGATATCCAAGGAGCCTTTCAATCCATTACTGGGAATCGCCGCCGTATCCTGCATACCGACGACGGCCAAGGTGGCACAGAAATGCGCCATGGCGGTGAACAAGAAGGCGATGATTCTGCCTTTCGCGATGGGGCCGTGCGTGGCGGGGGTGATTACCACCGCCATCATCACCGGCATCTATATCAGCGGTGTGAAGTTCCTGGGGGGATAGGGGGTAAAGGCACTATTTCCTTTTTGTAGAAGGGCGACTTAGTGCTATTTTTTCTGCTGCGCAAGTTCTGCTTCATTTGCGTGGATACAATGAATGAAGTCCAGGGTATTATCAACGTATTTTCTCGGTTTTCCAGATACTTTTTCATACAAGGCATTGACTAAATCAATGCTCTTATCAGTCATAAAATCCCAATTGATAGTGTAGTGATTAATTTTCCCTGATTTCATTGGAACAAAGTATTTTTTAACTAAACCACCATCTAGTATATGTACAGAACCAAATTCTACTAATGCTTTCTCAGCAGTATGATGTAACACAGCACTATATAGTTCAACCTCCTGTTGTAATTCAAAAGCGTCTATAAGAGGTTTACCGAAATACAAAGATTTTCCCCCTTCAATCTCAGCAGTCATTTCTCCATAGGCTATGGAGCCTTTCATAGCAACCCCATTCTTCATTGCCTCAGATAAAATAATCGCTACATTAACAATCATTAAAAGTGCTGATTGATTAGAATTATTGCTCGAAAAAAGGATAATAGAATCGGAAAACGATATAGGGAAAATTGTGGAGTATGTAGTTGGTGTATTTTTTGTTTTAACTCTTTCTTTGCCTATAATCGCGTTTGCTTCTTTTCTGATAGATTCAATGGTTGGACGTAAGCATTCAAACATCTCCTTTATTTTTTCATGACTTTCTCTGAAGACCATATCTCTGAAACCCATGATATCTAGAAAAGCAACATATCGTTCACATGTGCTTTCCCAGCCACTAGCTTCCTCTGCCATGCCAATAAACCTCCCTTCTTACCCACTTGCACCAATTATATACTTATGTATACTTGTCAACAAGGAGATAAGGGGTTGAAAATCCTCCTTAATCCCCCTTTATGAATGGGGGACAAAAGACCGGGGGAAACTGCGGGATAAGCCGCGGATGGTGCGAGGGCGGTTAGGGCGGGAAAAGATAACATACGAGGGGCGGGGAGGCTGGGATTAAGATAGAGATAGAGATTGCCACGTCGTCCCGATTGCATTGGGACTCCTCGCAATGACAACGTACCGCGTGCTCTTGCCTAATTACACTAAATCCTGTAAAGTCATTTTGTGAGCAAGTCCGATAAATCGTCCGCTAAAGTCGTGTTCGTCTGCCAGGAGTGCGGCAGGGAGAGCCCGAAATGGCTGGGGCGCTGCCCCGACTGCCAGCAGTGGAACACCTTCGTGGAGATGACGGTCAAGACATCCGCGGCAACATCACGTCCAGTTAATCCCCTTTCCCCACCCCAGGAGCTGTCGCAGGTAGTTATCGAGGCAGCCGACCGCTCCCCATTACCCCTGAACGAGTTCAACCGCGTGCTCGGCGGGGGTCTGGTGGCTGGCTCGCTGGTGCTCGTCAGCGGCGACCCGGGAATCGGGAAATCCACGCTTTTGCTACAGGCAGCGGCGTCCATGGCCAGTAACCAAAGCCGGGTGGTCTACGTCACCGGCGAGGAAACGGTGCACCAGATAAAGCTCCGGGCGGAGCGATTGAACCTGGGGGGCGAGGGGCTTTTCATCATGGCCGAGACCGACCTCGAAGCGGTGCTGGACCAGGTGGAGCAGGTGGGGCCGGGGCTGGTGGTTATCGACTCCATCCAGACGGTCTACTTCGCGGGAATGGAGTCGGCGGCGGGGAGCATCGGCCAGGTGCGCGAGTGCACCATGAGGCTGATGCAGTGGGCTAAATTCAAGGGCGTGCCGGTATTTATCACCGGGCACGTCACCAAGGAAGGCGCCATCGCCGGCCCGCGCGTGCTGGAGCACATCGTCGATGTCGTCCTGTACCTCGAAGGCGAGCCTTTCAGCGCCTACCGGCTGCTGCGTTGTGTGAAGAACAGGTACGGCTCCACCAACGAGGTGGGCGTCTTCGAGATGAAGGAGCAGGGCATGGTGGAGGTGGAAAATCCCTCGCGGGCTTTCCTTTCCCAGCGGGGGGCGGAGTCGATAGGCTCGGCGGTGGTGCCCACGATAGAGGGCAGCCGTCCCTTGCTGGTGGAGATACAGGCGCTGACGACGACCACCGCTTTCGGGATGCCGCGGCGCACCGCCAACGGGGTTGATTTCAACCGGCTGCTGCTGGTGACGGCGGTGCTGACGAAGCGGGCCGGGCTAAAGCTGGGGAACCAGGATATCATGGTCAACGTGACCGGCGGATTAAAGGTGGGCGAGCCGGCGGCGGACCTGGGCATGGCGCTGGCGATTGCCTCCAGCTTCCGCGACATGGAGGTCAAGCCGCAGACGGCGGCGGTGGGGGAGGTGGGGTTGAGCGGGGAGCTGAGAGCGGCCTCACAGCTGGAACGAAGGCTGAACGAAGCGGCGCGGCTGGGATTTCAAAAATGCATAGTACCCAAGGTGGGCGCCAAGAGCGCACCCGCTAAGGATATAGAAATAGTGCCGGTGGGGAGTTTGAGGGAGGCGGTGAATATGGGGCTGGTGGGGAGGAAATAAGAGGAAGTCGGGGGTGTTGTTGGCGGCGAGCACACGAAAGGCAATGTCCTCCTCCAACCTCTTCGCTATCTGGCGCGATAAGCATAGAGCAAGACCTTGACCATCATCACCGGATGATAGGGCGGATAGCCGCGCTCCTCACCCTTGTAGCGCTGCACGATTGCCGATAGGTTCAGTTGCTCCACGACATCCGAAATGGAGTAAGCTAGGTGGTCGGCGGGCAGCCAATCTCGCATTGATGCCGGCATAAGAAACATCTGCTCAGGAACGGACGGACGGAAGGGCTTGCTCATCGCCTTTCCCCCTTGACTCAGCTTTATCACGATTATACCTCAGTAGCTTGAGCCAGGGATATTACTCGGACAGACTCCCAGGATAAACCCGTAAATAGGGATTTATCCCTCTGTGTAGTTTTCCGCAATCTTGCGGAAATGATAACCATAGACAGCCAGACCTATGGCTACGGAGAATTTCCGGGGAGAGTTCAGCAAGGTGGAAATAAATAACTTCCAATAATGCCTTCTTCCTTTGTCCCGAATCCCAAGAAACCAGATGGACCTGAAGAATGCTTTAATATGCTGAATTTGCATCTTGCCAGCTATTTTCCCTTGCGGCTTATATTCCTCCAGGAACGTCTTGATTCTTTCATAATGGTAATTGGGGGAATAGATTGTTTCCAGAATGTGCTTGTAGCCATTAATGAGCGTCTCGTAGTTCATCTTCGGGATGAAGTTGAGTGAACAATCGGTGTTGTTACCGGTAAAAGCCTTTACAAGCCGATTTTCCTGTTTCAACCGGCGGTAAAGCCTGGTACCGAGAGGAGCGTTCAGCAACCCGACCATTGCGGTAACAATGCCACTCTTTTGAATGAAATCAATCTGCTTCTTGAAGATGGAGGGCGGGTCACTATCGAAACCAACAATAAATCCTCCCTGTACCTCCAGCCCGTGGTTTTGGATCTTCTTGACCGAAGCTACCAAGTCACGATTTTGATTTTGAGACTTGGCACACTCAGCCAGACTTTCCTCATTGGGAGTTTCAATGCCGATAAATACGGTGCCAAAGCCGGCATCAACCATTAGCCGCATTAGCTCTTCATCATCAACAAGATTTATGGATGCTTCTGTAGATAGGGCAAAGGGGCGTTTCTTCCGCTTTCTCCACTCAATTATTGCCGGCAGAGTTTCCTGTTTCAGCTTCCGTTTGTTACCGATGAAGTTGTCATCGACAATAAACACGCCACCACGCCAACCTTGCTGATATAATGCTTCCAGTTCTCGTATTAGTTGTGCCTTATCCTTGGTTCGCGGCTTATGCCCGTTCAGTATGATAATATCGCAGAACTCACAGTTAAAAGGGCATCCCCGCGAATACTGGATATTCATTGACGAATAGCTCTTCATGTTGATGAGAGACCAGAGTGGGACGGGAGTCTTAATTATGTCCGGTCTTTCGTTAGAAACATAGATATGCCTAGCACACCCTCTCTTTAGGTCTTCCAAGAAGGGATGCAGGGTTACTTCAGCTTCTCCGAGGACAAAGTGGTCCACTCCGTCAAATTCTTCGTATCCCGTAGTAAACAGAGGTCCACCGGCAACAACCTTGGTGCCCAATTCCTGGCACCAGGCAATAACTTCCTTCACCGAATCCCGCTGTACTACCATGGCACTGATAAACACATAGTCAGCCCACCTGATGTCTGTGTCAGTCAGTCTGGTTACATTCATGTCTACCAGCTTTTTCTCCCACTGCTCCGGGAGCATGGCCGCAACAGTCAGCAAACCCAGCGGCGGGAAAGCCGCCTTCTTGGAAACGAATTTTAAGGCATGCTTAAAACTCCAGAAAGTATCCGGATATTGTGGATAGACGAAAAGTATTTTCATATCTCCTCCGCTGTGTATTGTATTTACCATTTTACCTTCACAACGCAAGGCCATACCCTGACTTAGGTAACCAGAAGTCTCCTTTGGTCTGAGCTGGGAATAGCCGGAGAATCAAGTATGTGCTGGACCTGCGTTTATCTTACTACAGCCATTAAGCCACTATAGAAGTGTTGCAGACATAGTCTGAGGCGGTGCTATTTCACTAGGGTGGCAACAGCGAGGGTGCCTGGGCCAGTGTGGGTGCCTAATGCAGAACCGGCCTGTGCCACGAGGATGCGTTCCCGGGGAAATATTGGGGCTAGCAACCCGGCAAGTACTTCCACCTCTTCCAAGACAGTGGTATACAT
>DAOVRI010000017.1 GCA_030628245.1 Dehalococcoidales bacterium | reverse complement strand
GTGGAGAAGCTGGAGCCCCGTCTGGGCAAGGCTACGGTGGAGAGAATCGCCGTCAATGCGGTCATGGCCGGCTGCCTGCCCACCTATATGCCGGTTCTCATCGCCGGGGTACAGGCACTGGCCTCCAATCCCGTATGCGGTATGATGGCCGCCAGCACCGGCTCGTTTTCGCCCTTCTGGCTCATCAACGGGCCTGTCGCCAAAGACCTGAATGTCAATTCCAGCTACGGCGCCACCAGCCCGGGGAATATCGCCAATGCCACTATCGGCCGTGCCCTGGGCTTGATTACCAAGAACGGGCGAGGCGTGCGCCGGCAAATCGAAGACATGGGGGTACTCGGCAATCCCGGTAAGTATTCCTGGGTCGCCGCCGAGAACGAGGAAAACAGCCCCTGGGAGCCATTCCACGTCGACTGTGGTTTCAAGAAGGAAGACAGCGCTATCACTCTCATGTTCCCCCAGTCCTTCCAGCAGATGATGCCCTTCGGCACTGATGATAAAGGCATACTGGCGACCATTGTTGGCAGTATCGTCCCCGCCCGAATGGGCTCTTTTGCCGTGCTTCTTACCCCTACCAACGCCGGGTCTCTGGCGAATGGCGGATGGAGCAAGAAAGCGGTTAAGGACTATATCGTCGAGAACACTGTTGTCCCCGACGACTATTTTTCCAGGCTCGGACTAAAAGCCGACAAGCCCTTTGACCGCGGCAATGTCACCGGCCCGGAATTCGGACCCAAGATATTCCATCCCAACCCTCGTGACCCCGACCCCGCTCGTGTCTTTGTCTTCGGCGGTTTTGGCTCGTGGATGGGCTTTATTCAGGGAGGCCCCCCGCCGATTACCAAAAAGGTGGAGCTGCCGAAGAACTGGGCGCAGCTCGTGAAGAAATACAAGAATGTCGTGCCCAACTATGTGAGATACTAGGCCTTAGTCCCTCTCCCTCGATGGGAGAGGGTAGGGTGAGGGTGAATAAACAAAACAAAGAGGGGGGCTTAGCCCCCCTCTTATATTTGTCCTGCGAGAATTTTTATCAGCCCCATTTTTATTTCGCTAGGGATGACGGCGGTGGTGCCGGCGGCAGCAGCGGCAGTCCCCCCGCTACGTACAGGGCTTGACCCGTAATATACGCTGAAAGCTCCGAAGCTAAAAATAGGGCCGCACCGGCCATGTCCTCCGGGGTGCCTACCCTCTGCATGGGCACCTTTTTCCCGAGCCTCGTGAAAAACTTGTCTTTATCTTCTTCTGTCATCGACCCGATATTATGGTCGTAGAATGACGTCCTGATAGGCCCCGGCAGTATGCAGTTTACGTTGATATTAAGGGGAGCCAGCGCGTTAGCCAGGTCGGTCGTGAATCCGATAACCCCTGCTTTAGCCGTATTATAATGAATCTCGTGAGCGGGGGGTTGGACGGCGCCGATTGACGAAAGATTGATAATTTTACCGTACTTCTTTTTCTTCATGTGAGGGACGACATACTTGCAGAATAAGAAGTCGCTTTTCAGGTTTAAGGCCAGGACTTTATCCCAGGACTCTTCGGTTAAATCTTCAATGGGCACATGGGCGGCTATCGCCCCGGCATTATTGACCAGGATGTCTATCTTGCCGTACTTTTTAACGACTTTATCTACGGCATCGCCGACCTGCTGGCCGCTGGTGACATCGCATTTTATGGCGATTCCGTTTCCGCCTTTCTTCTTAATTTCGTCTACGGCTTCTTCCGCCTCCTTGATGGCGATATCGGCGATGGCCACGGTGCAGCCTTCCTCGGCGAATTTCAGGGCCATGCCGCGCCCTATCCCCTTGGCACCGCCGGTAATGATGGCGACTTTATCTTTCAGTAACATCTTTCTCCTCCTGTCGTACGGTTTATTATTTTTCTTCGAATTTTCTCCCAACCGCCACATTCCCTCTTTTCTTATCTATTTCCACCCAAACCGCCCCGTATCATCTATTGCTTATCCCTTAGTTTTATCCCTACCCCCCAGTAGGAGAGTGCGTAGCGAGAGGGGGCGCAGCCCCCTCTCAAATCCCTTCCCCCTCTCTAACCAAATTATCTCTCAACTTATCTTATGTCGCTGGTTGGAGAGGGGGTCAGGGGGTGAGGTAAGCAAAAATCCCTGTACTACTCTTCTAAATATTTAGTCCGGTGTATTGCCTACTCTTGAGTATTTACCCGTCACGGCAATATCCAGGAACAGGACAGGCTTGTTAATTTTAGCGAAGTTTATCGGGCCGTGGTGCAGGCCGGCCGGAATATATACCGCCGTCGGCGAATTGATGATGTGTTTTTCCTGCTCCTCGCCCAGTGACATCTCGATTTCCGCGTCGAAGTCTTTGGCGTCGTTCGGGTTCGCCGAAAAGAAGCTCAAGTACTGGGCGAACTCATGCTTATGCGGCTGGCTTATCATTAAATGGGGATGCGTTATATAAATGCAGTCGATGGAGAGTTCGCCCCCGCCGAACGACTCTAAATGCCGGGTGCTCGTAACACTGGAGACTTCTTTTTTCGGGTCCGACTTTATGCATTCCGTGGTGAGATACTTTCCGTATTTCGTACCGGCCATTATTTATCTCCTTTTCTATTCATAGTGGTTTGAGGCGCGGCGGCTTCTTGTGCGTATACCAGGGTGTCTTCCAGCCGACATCCTTCAGTGGCACCAGCCTCCTGAAAAGTCCTTTTGATTCTGCCTCTTCCGAGACCCTGGTAAAATGCCGGATGGCATCCTCGTCGACGATTTTTACGATGGGCTCCCAATCGAACTCGATGGCGCCGCGGGGGCAAATCTGCTCACAGTACGAGCACCTGTCACAGGTATCTTTAAGAATCGGTGGGGACACGGACAGGTTAATGCTGTGTGTCGGGCAATTATCAATGCAGACGGTACACTTGGGATAGGCGCATTTCTCTTTATTGATGCTGTATTCGAAAGCCCTGATGCCTATCAGCTCCCGCTGCTCCGTAGTCCTGTGTATTCCCCTCGGCGGCCCCGGGTAAAGCTCGTCGTACTCACGGCCTTGCGGCAGCGAAGGTATTAAGCCGTCCTCTCCGGCATAAATCCTCCGACTGCGCTCCACCATTTTCCTCCCGAAGTCCCTCGCCTCGGCAAGGTCTATTTCGTCGGGGTGTCCGTCGGTAAAGTAGGGTTTGGGCTTCTCCGGCAGAAAGACGCTGCCATACCAGTTATTCCAGCCGATAATCGTTAACCCTCTTTGTATCAGGAGCATCACTACCCTTGCCAGAAAGCGGCCTGGATAAAGACCGTGGGTACAGAAAGCGAAACCGTGCTTGCCCTCTACCGCATTCATGGTGTATTCGATGAAGTTCATTACGTTGGCCGGTTCCCGCCGGTGCCAGACCGGTGCGCCCAGCCCGATTAAATCGTACCCGGCCAGGTCACCGGTATCCACGTCCTGGAGTCGGGCGATGACACATTTATCAGAAACCTCGCTCATACCGGCGTAGATTGCCTCGGCAATCTTCTTGGTGTTTCCTGTCTGTGAATAGTAGATTACGATGCTTTTCATTTTTATTAATGCGGAATCATCTCGGGGAGACCCGGCAGGGTGGTGGTCATCCATCTGGTGGCGTCCCTGCCGATGAAATACATGTCCCCGATCATGGTAAACGGCGCTTTCCCGCCCCTGCACCTTACCATGGGATGAACGGCGTAAACCTCATCGGTCAGTATGGTCCACTCCATGTAGTCCCGTTCGTGGGGGCCGGCGGTGATGTAGGGGGCGTCCCCGTAAGACAGCCCGACGGCATGTCCCAGCTTGTCGCATTCAAAGCCCCATTCACCGACCAGTTTCTCAATTTTCTGTCCGGCATTGGTAATTTCCACGCCGGGTCGGAACTCCCGTACTATCATTTGCCTCATTTCCGCCCACAGGCCGAACATCTTTTTGTATATACCTTCGGGCTCCTCCCACCAGTACGCCCGTATCATCTGGGCGCCGTAGCCCGCGTTCCGGGTGAATTCCGGCGAGAATGTTACCGGGTTCGGTTTTTTTATTACCGTGGGGCCGGGACGGTAGGGGTAAACCGCTTCGGGGCGACTGTGGATTAAAATTATCCTGTCGATGATATCGTTTGCCGTCAGGACTTCATTGGCTTTATCAGCTACCTCTTCCTCGGTAAGTCCGGGTTTCAGGTTGGCCAGAAAGGTGTTATGGGCGAGGTCCGAAATGCGGATAGCTTCTCCCATGACCGCCAGTTCCTCGGCGCTTTTGGGACCGCGTATTTCGCCGAATAGCCGGTGCGCCTCCACGAGCTGGACATCGGGGCACAACTCGTTAAATGTCCGGTACTCGAACACCGGCCAGAAGCGGAAGCTGTCGATGCCGACCCGGGTTTTCTGTAATTTGAGGCTGATTATCAGTCTGGCAGCATCGACCGCCAGGTTGGCCGAGGAACGGATATTCTCCGCCGGCAGCCAGCAGCCCTGTTTGACCAGGGATTCTCCCGTCATGCCGGTATTGCTGGGAATTAAGAAAACAGGCTCGCCATCGACCGGGAAAATCACCATGTTCTGCTTGTTGCCCCAGATGCGCGTCAGGTAGTGTACCGGTACGCCCAGCTGGGTGCCGCCGTAGACGATGAGCGCCGAGAGCCCGGCTTTCTGCAACTTTTTACGCAGCAGCGACCGGCGGCGTTCTTTCTCTTTCAGGCTCAGTTCCGCCATTTACATTACCCTCCCGTTTGTTGCGGCTTTACCATGTTGCTATACCCCTCGCTCATGCCGTCGTCCTTCCAGAACGACCAGTCTGAATCGGCTCTCTGCTCCCTGGTCAATAGCTGCGGGTAGAATTTCTCCGTATGCCTGAAGCCCTGATTGATTTCGATGAAAATCCAGGGCCTGACCGTCTTCAAGGGGATTCCAGGGGGCATGTATGAAGTTGGGCGGGATGAAGACCACGGTGGTCGTCGTGATGACGTGCCTTTCCTGCTCCGGCCCCATATACAGCTCGACCTCCGCTCCCAGGGCCTCGCCGTACTTTACCAGAAGCTCCATGGCTTTCTGCCGGGCCAGTCCTTCGCTGCCGTCCAGTAAAGCCTTTTCCGCGTCGGTTAGTTTCATAATAAGAATGCCATCCTGAAAATTTTCAAATAATGTCATTCTCGGGCTTCAGCCTGAAGGCTTGACCCGAGAATCCAGACCACCACTCCTCCCCTCTAGATTCTGGCCTTCGCCAGAATGACAGTGTTGGAGTTCTGGATTCCCGCCTGAGTTTACCCCGTACGCCGATACGGGGCGGGAATGACACTAGACTATCGTTAAACACTCTCTTTTCTTATTTGTTTGAGGTGAATTGCGGTTATTTTCGGGGCATTCCCCATCTGCCGGGATTCATGATATTATTGGGGTCCAGCATCTCCTTTACCCGGCGGTGCAGTTTCAGCCAGTCGGGCCCGGCCAGTTCTTCCAGCCTTCTTACCGCCCAGACCGGCGTTTTGTAGGGTATATAGCCCGTTTCCAGTACCAGGTCGAGCTGTTCCGCGCACAGGTCGTTGATTCTCTGTACCAGCTCGGGGTCTCCCTTGTCATAGGGGAGCATCCATCTCAACCCGGCGAAGTGTCCCTCGTTCATGATGCGGGTATAGCAAGTGCGGGAAATATCGTATTTGTCCTGAAGTTCGCAGCCTTTTTTAACGGTCTCAAGCCACCGGCTCATGGGGCCGTAGGCCCCGACCCACATCAGCCCCCCGCCGGAACTGAGCACTCCCAGGGCCTGCATGGGGAACGCTGCGGTGGTGCTGGGAATGGTATCCGGCCCGGTGAAATTGCAGCCCTGGCATCTTTCCCTAACCGCTTCTCCAACTGCTTCCACCTTGGCGTTGAGCTCATTTTCGGTATTACCCGTAATTTCCGCTGTTATGACGAACTCCGGTTCATCGGGAAGCCTGTATATCGCCGGGTGAATGGGCGCTTTCTCGTGAGCGTAAGCCGCCATCCCGACCTTGTTGAGGGCGAAAGAGGTGCCGATAAGGTCGTCGGGAATCCTCGTCCGTATTATCGCCTGTAGAATCTCATAGGCACTCTCCAGGTCCATGGGCATGAAGGTTACCGCCGTACCGTGTGGCGGATTGGGCCAGAGGCTCACGGCCATCTTGGTGATGACGCCCGTGGTTCCCTGCCATCCCAGGAAGAGGCCGTCCAGTTCGGGGAAGGGTGCGATGGCCTGCCATGTTTGGCTGGCCGCACAGGAGCCGATTTTTACCACCTCCCCCGTCGTCAGCAGGACTTCCAGTCCGCTTACCCAGTGCGAGGCGTCACCGTATCGGAAGGATAGATTATCGAGTCCCTGCGCGAGGGCGTTGGTCATGACGCCGGTGGAGGAGGGTGAAAAAGCGTAGGTGTATCTCAAAGTGGGGTGATGCTTATTCAGGTAGGCCTTAATCTGACCGAATGTTACCCCGGGCTCGACAACGGCATACATGTCGGTCTCATTAACCTCGATGATGCGGTTCATCCTTTTCAGGTCGAGCACGATGCCGCCTTCGAGCGGGATGGTTAGACCGCCGATATTACCGCCGGCTACATAGGGGATAACCGGTATTTTTTCTTTATTGGCCAGGATGATAACGGCCTTAAGTTCCTCCAGGGATTGTGGCAGGACTACGATGTCCGGCCAGTTCGACTCGGCCGGTGTCAGGTCATAGGAGTAAATGTACAGGTCGGCCTGATTTGTGGAGACGAATTCGCTACCGACTATTTTTTCCAGCTCCTCGATAACCCTGCTTTTCACTGCTTCTATCATTTCCCCGACCTCCTTAGTTTTTCGCGACCGATGACTGTGGTTAGATTTGATTGGATTGCCGGAGTTTCAGTGCCAGGTTGGCCCCGGCTTCCTCCGGCGTCTCTCCTTCCACTCTGTCGCACTGCACATCCCTTTCGGGTATGAATAATTTCAACGGCTTGTTTTGCTTTATTCGGTTCATATCGATTGCCAGGTCCTGGGCGTGCCAGGTGGTGAATGGTTGTTTCTGCGCCGCCATGAGTCCTTTGACATTGGCCGCCCGCAGTTCGCTCTGTTCGTGGCTGACGGTAACCAGGCAGGGCGACGGGACCTCCACCACCTCGTAACCGTCGGCCAGCGACCGTTCCACCCGTACCGTGCCGTCGTTGACCTCTATTTTCCGGGCGACTGTGACGCTGGGGATGTCCAGCAGCTCGGCTACCCCCGAGCCCACCTGCCCGGCGTTGGTATCGGCCGCCATCCTGCCGGCTAGAATAAGGTCATACTCTCCCAGTTTCTTGATGGCCGCAGCCAGGAGATAAGCGGTGGTATAGCTATCGGCATCCTCAAATATATCGTCCTCAATGACGACAAGGTCATCGGCGCCTACGGCCAGGCACTTCTTTACCACCGCTTTGGGTATGGATTTGCCGGCGCTTATTACTGTTATCTTACCCGGTTGCCGCTCCTTTATTCTGAGAGCAGCCTCAAGGGAATTCTCATCATAGGGATTCAATACCGGCGGGATGCCTTGGCCGGGGATAACACGCAGTCCTACGGGGTCGATTTTAAAGGTGGAAGCGGGAGCTTCAGGGTCGATGACTACCTTGACACAAACGATGATATTTAACATATCTTATCTTATAGTACTCACCAGGTGTTTCGTACCGCAGGAAGCGGTATATCGTGCGGACTCCGCCACATCATACATTTTTCCGGACACCATCGTCAACTCTGGGAAGGAGCGCGTTTTAAAAAAATAGAGTGGTCGGCTGCTTGATTTTAGGTATTTTTTTGTTTAGAATTGATATACAGTCAAGACACGGGCGGTTAGCTCAGTTGGTTAGAGCACTCGGTTCACATCCGAGAGGTCGAAGGTTCGAGTCCTTTACCGCCCACCATAGTGTACGATAGGGGGAACTACACAGGTCTCGTTAACCAACTTACCTTCGGAGACTGGTAAATTATAGGTAAGTAAAACCTCTGTACCAGTGACTCGTACTTCGCCAACAAAACTCTTAATAAACGATTTTCTGTCTGCTAACGTACTATCATTAAGCAAATTGTGCAAGTCCGTGTGTTGACTATTATGAAATTCAGCTATATAATTGTTAGCACTTGCGTATAGACTGGGAACAGTAGCTTTAATTAGATTAAATACCAATATTAATACTCTAGTTAGCTGTGAAAGGAGGTGTATATATAAAAAATATTTATATTAGAAGCTGGATAAAGAGAATTTTTTAGATTTTAAAGGAGGAACAGGAATTGAAGAAACTACTTTTCATACCGCTGGTAGTCATACTAATATCCGGACTCCTATTGAGCGGCTGTGCGGAACCGGAACCCGCCGCAGCCCCAGCTCCGGCCCCAGCTCCAGCCCCGGCTCCGGCCCCTGAACCTGCCCCTGGACCTGAAAAGACAGAAATCCTCGTGGGGGCAATCGTTTCCATGACCGGGATGAATGCCATGACGGGCGCGGACCACAGGTGGGCATATGAGCAGGCGGTCGCGGATATCAATGCTGCCGGCGGCGTGTATGTCGAGGAATATGGCAAAAAACTGCCGTTAAAGCTCGTACTCGCGGATGATAAGAGCTCGGCCGCTGATGCTGCGGCAGCCATGGAAAAGCTCATCAAACTGGAAAAGATAGACCTGGCTATGGGCACCAATGTTACCCCGCTGAACATCGCCGCGGCCACCGTCGCCGAGAAATACAAGGTGTTTATGGCCTGCTGTGTGACCTGGCTGGACCAATTCGGGGAACAGAATTTCCAGTGGGCTTCAGACATGTTCACTTCGGCTCCGGGCGCGGCAGAGGTTCCATATCAGATACTGGACATACAATCTGAAGCCGAACGTCCCAAGGCGATTGCTCTTATGATGGAAGACAATCCGGATGGCCAGGGTTTCGGTTCCGGGTTCAAGCACTTTGCAGAGGTATATAATTACAACATTGCTCTCGATGAGCCGTATACGCCGGGTACAAAGGATTTCTCATCGTCTATCCTGAAAATGGAGGCCAATAACTGCGATGCTCTCTTCTGGCTGGGCTCTCCAACTGATAGCATCGTCCTGATACGACAGATGAAAGAGCAGCAGTTGAATCTGAAGTATATACATGGATGGAAGGGATTCTGGCCCAATGAGTTCGTTGATGGCCTTGGTGCGGATTCCAATTACATTATGCACGACGGATTCTGGGCTGAGACACTACCTTATCCAGGGGCGAAGGACATCGGACAGAAGTACAGAGATACCCACGATGGTCAGGACTCCGTCAGCATTGGTATTCCGTACGCCAATGTCCAGGTCCTCGCTTTGGCAATTGAGAAAGCCGGCTCCCTTGACTCGGCCAAAGTCAGGGACGCGGTTTTCGGTGGTGAGTTCAAAGGCACAGTCATGGGCGATGTCACGTACGACGATGCCGGTCTGGCCTTTACCTCGATGCTCGGCCTGCAGTGGATGGATGGGCAGCGGATGCCTGTCTGGCCACAGGGCGACTACAAGCTCAAGTGGGTACCAGCCTGGGATGCACGGTAGTCGATAACAAGGTAAGCCTGATACTAATATAGAAAGCGCATGTTTACCCCCGACTCTCCTGACCCATGAAAAGGGATTGCCGGGGGTAAACTTTTTACCAATGGATTTATAACTGGGACTAGGAGCAGTTGAAATGAAAAAGACTTACCAAAAGAAGAGCATTGCATCATTGTGTGGATTGGAAAACGCAGATATACGCAACGTTCTCAAGGCCATGGGATACTCCGATGATGAGATGAAAAGACGTTTAAAGGGCTGGGAAAAACCCGAGCCAAAGGTTAAAAGAGGATACCTGAGCCTCTACTCCAGATTAGCATCATCTGCGGATGAGGGGGCCGTGATTAAATACCGCTAGCCGGCAGGAAGCATCGCAGCGTATTACTTACCGCGGGATAATATCCTGTCTTTAAGTCCAATGATACCTGTTGGCATGAACTTCATTACAAGGATAATAAGCACGCCCGAGACGATGGGATGCGTCTGCGCGAAATATACATCCCCAAAGGAAAAAATCGCGGTCATGAAAAAGGCGCCAATGACAGGGCCCATTATCGTTCCGGTTCCGCCCAGTACGCACATAAGGATAGGATAGAAGAGCCAGTTCATGTTCAATACGGAATCAGGGTTGATATGGAACAGGTAGTAGGCATACAAGCTGCCGGCTATCCCGGCAAGAAAAGCCCCCACAGCAAAAGCCAAAACCTTATATTTCAGGATAAAGACTCCGTGTGAGGCAGCGGACATCTCATCTTCTCTAATAGCCCTCAAGGCAAACCCGATTCTGGACCTCGTTATGAAATAGACAACAGCAATCGCAAAAAGCGCCAGTAGCAAACCCGTATAGTAATAAGGCATCATCGATTCATAAACAGTGGAGGGGATGTGCAGACCATCGGCTCCGCCTGTTATCGCGCGCGCCTTTAAAAACACCACGATAATAATTTGTCCTATTCCCAGGGTGCCGAAGGCAAAATAATCGCCCCTGAGCCTGGAAAGCAGCGGTATTCCGATTATGATAGCCAGTACTACCGGAGCGAGTCCGCTAAGTATCATGACAACCGGGTCAAAATAATAACCCGTTTTTGTTATATCATGGAGCCAGATAAGGGCGGTAGTATAAGCCCCGAGGCCAAAAAATGCATTCTGGCCGAGGCTGATTTGCCCGGCGTATCCCGCTATCAGGTTCCACCCCTGGGCTATGACTATATGAATAAAGGTAAGAAACAGGAAATAGATTAAGTAAGAAGCCTCGACATCGGTAAAAAGCGGGATTATAGCAAATATTAATGCACCCAGAACGGTAAAAAATATATTTGTGTGTCTCTTATCTTTTATATATGAATATATCTTATCTATCATGTTTCATGCCTTTTTAATTGAACCCCCAAAGAGGCCCTGAGGCCTGAAGATTAGAACCAGCAGGAATACGCCGTAGGATATGGCATCAGCCCATCCGCCGCCTACATAAAAGGACCCCAGGCTCTCAATAAGCCCCAGCAGGATTCCCCCCAGCAGAGCGCCATACACGTTGCCGATACCCCCGAGGGCCAGGGCGATTAAAGCCTTGATGGCGAAGATAAAACCGTAACTGGGGTCAAATGGGTAGATAGTCGCCAGGGCAACTCCAGCCACACCCGCCAGACCAATGCCGATGGCGAAGGCAACGGCGTTGACCCAGTTAGGGTTGATTCCCATCAGAGTGGTGGACACCACGTCCTCGGAAGCGGCCCTGACAGCTGTGCCAATAAGAGTCTTCTTAAGAAAAATGAAGACGCCTGCTGCCGTCAGAACAGCGATAAATAACGTGGTCAGCCGGGTAAAGGGAATAACAATACCGAACGGTCGGAATACCAGGGTAGTGTATGATGTCACCACCGACCTCGGGTCAGGCGTCCAGACCACCAGCATGAAGTTTTCCATGAGGTACATCAGCCCAATGGCGAGCAGAAGGGAGATATTCTTGTCTTCGTTGGCGGCGGCCTCCTTGAAGATGCCGTAGTAAAGCGCCGAGCCTAGCAGCATAGATGCGGGAATAACAATAATTAGCGATAGATAAGGGTCAATACCCAGGAGGGTCAATAGCCAGTAGCTGATATACGCGAAAAATATAATGAATGTCCCCTGGGCGAAGAAAATAATGCGCATGGTGCCAAAGATAAGGCTCAACCCGACAGCGGCTATTCCGTAAGTCGTCCCGAAAAGGACACCGTTAACCAGAACCCGGAGAGTGAGTATAAGATTCAAGCATTCACCTCTGGCGCCTGCCGACGCGCTCCCCGATGTAGGCCTTACGAATTTCTTCGTCCGCCAGGAGTTCGTTTCCTGCGCCGCTCATCACAATCTTTCCAGTCTTGAGGACATAAGCCTGGTGGGCAATCTTCAAAGCCTGATTAATGTTCTGCTCGACAAGCAATATCGTCGCCTTCTGCTCGTTCAAGGTACTGATAAGTTCGAATATCGTCTTGACAAAAATGGGGCTAAGACCGAGGGAAGGTTCATCAAGCATCAGGAGTTTCGGTCTGCCCATTAAAGCCCGGGCAATAGCCAGCATTTGCTGTTCACCGCCACTCAGCGAACCTGCTTTCTGGTTTTTTCGAGTTTGCAGTACGGGGAAAAGTGTGAAGGAGCGTTCCAGAGATTCGGCGAAGAAGGGACGGGCCCTCGGAACATAAGCACCGAGTCTCAAATTCTCCAGAACCGTGAGATTAGCGAACAGGCGCCGGCCTTCGGGGACATGCATGATGCCCCTGTCCACGACGTTCTGGGGCTTAAGATTTTCCAGATGTTCCCCCGAGAAAAGTATCTCACCTCTTGCGGCGCTATTTATGCCAGAAATCGTCTTCAATAAGGTCGTCTTACCGGCACCGTTAGCGCCTACCAGGGCGACAATAGTACCCTCCTCGACCTGAATCGATACCTCCCACAGAGCCTGTACGTCTCCGTAAAAAACGTCGACACTCTTAACTTCAAGCAGCTGGTTCGCCAAGATACGCCTCGATAAATTTAGGGTCGTTGGCTACTTCATCAGGTTTGCCATCGGCAATCTTTACACCGTAATCCAGGACTACCACGCGATCGCAAAAGTCAAGGATGGCATCCACCCGGTGCTCAATCCATATAATAGAGAACTTTCTTTCATCCCTGGCACGCTTGATTACCTCCAGCAGTTTATGGATCTCAACCGTGGTGAGACCGGCCATCGGCTCATCCAGCAGCGTGAGTACCGGCATTGAAGCCAGGGCCATCGCTATCTCCAGCAGACGCCGGTTAGAGAGTGTTAAATGCGTTGCCAGTATATCTTTCCGCGGGGTTAGCTCAACAAGCTCCAAAGTCTCCAGCGCCCTTTCCATGGTTCCCTTATCCGGGTGCTTCCCGCCGTAGACAGAGGCTAGCATTACATTTTCCAGCACGGTCATCTTCAGGAAGGTCTTCACGAGCTGGTAGGTTCTCGAAATCCCTCTGTGGCATACCTTGTGAGGGGCCAGACCGGTAATTTTTTCCCCCAGAAAGAAAATATCACCACGGTCTGGCCTGTAAATGGATGTGATGACATTAAACACCGTCGATTTACCGGCGCCGTTAGGGCCGATAAGCCCCAGCATCTCGTCTCGTTCCACGTTCATGTCCAAGTCTACCAGGACCTGGAGCCCGCCAAAGCTCTTACATATTTTGTCCAAACGGAGAACAACGTTACTACTGTCCATGATTATCGTTCTTTTATCCTGCTATACAGGTAGAGAAAACTGGTTAGAGGAGGCCTGTATATATGATATCCGTTGAAACCACCGGCAAACGCTGGGCTGGTTTTCCCTGAGATGTTGCCCATTATCAAAAAGGGAATTACTAAAGCAAATTATATATAGGCGTAGCCGCGTTGTCAAGGACGTGAAGAAATGGCCAACTTCGAATTCGATGGTCTTGATGCTGGAAGGAATTTCCACAACATTTGACAAGAGCTCTACAGTCAAGATGGAATGTGCTAGATATTCCTCAAAGACAATTAGTATTGACTTGAAAAGTGACAGTTATTTAGGAGATATAATACTGTTCAGGGTGTAGATGAATATAAATTCCGCTAGAGAATGTATCATAATTGCGCATAAAGCGCAGCGAAAATGAGCCTCTTTTTACCGAATCAGGTGCTCAGTAATTTAATCCTTTTCGGCAATCCCTGTGACAATTAGAATAACATGGATGGCCATTTCTTTCAATATCACACAACATAAGCGATTGTTGCCTGAGACTGCACATTGTGGACAATTGTGCAATCAGGGTGAGAGGCGAGTTGGGTATCGTAGTGATGCTTAGCCTATGTTTATGCCTAGTCAGATAAACCAAGCGTTTTTGCTCTCGGCTACCCGGCCTGCGAGAAGCTATCCCACTAAACATATTGACTCTTTCAAACAAAGGGTGTATCATCCAAGAACCTCTCAGCACGAATAGGAAACCTATTATTGGAGGTGGGGCATTACGCCAAAATGAATCCACAAATCAATGGCACTGGAAAAGGATATCTCGCTTTTCTATCAACAATGAGCGAGATGGGGCACGAAGTTATCAGAGACTTCCGTAAGTCCTATCCGATGGGCGAGCCGGAGATATTCCTTTGTGAAAAACTGGGTTATTCACTAAGGAAGTCGCTGGCAAAGTTCATAGACGAATATAATTGGATTACGATTACTAAGGGAATATCTGTTCCCCCTCGCTGGTGGCCGCAGAGAAACACTTAGAGTCACGATTGTCATCACTTGCAAGAAATTTTAATAGAGGCAGTGGCTTAACAATTGGGCGGAATGTTCATTCATTGGTGTCATTACCGTAGAACCATCAACGAGTAGACAGCCATGGTAAGAAAAGATGAATTATCTCATGAAGGATTTGAACGGCTGGTAGAAAAGTCCCTGACAGCCCTGCCGGAGGAGTTTCAAGGCTATCTGGAGAACGTGGTTGTCATTGTAGAGGACGAACCCCCCGATGATATGCCGGATGTTATGGGGCTTTATGAGGGTGTGCCCCTGGTGGAACGCTCAATGGATGACACTATCCTGCCCGATTGCATCACTATTTATAAGGGGCCAATTGAGCGCGCCTGTCGTACACACGCCGAGATAGAGGTTGAGGTAGGCATCACCGTACTCCACGAGATAGGACATTTTTTCGGTCTGGATGAGGGGCAATTG
>DAOVRI010000222.1 GCA_030628245.1 Dehalococcoidales bacterium | reverse complement strand
TCTTCAATTTTCTCTTTCACTTTCTGTTTCATAACGCACCCCCTGTCCACCGTACGTGAATATTCTTGTCCAGAAGACGACGGTTGTATGCGACTTTTGTCCCAAATGAAACATGCCTGATGGGGAAGCTAAAATGAGAGTATAAGAGCCGGTTTAGAGGTGATGATGGAGGAAATAATGTAAAATCCGGCGGTGGGGATGTTTACGCCGAACCCTGTCCGTTTTCAATGACTATCTCAAAGGGGCAGGTGATAGCCCCGTTAGGGCATACGAGCTCGCAGAGAGTGCACCAGCGGCACTCATCCACTTCGATGGCCTGCACGGTATTATCTACCAGCACGAGGGCGCCACAGGTGCATACGCCAACACAGAGTCCGCAACCGTTGCATTTATCACGGTCTATTATCGGCATCTCTCCCATATTTCCATCTCCACGCTGATTATATTTTAAACCCGTAAAATGATTATTGTCTGCGACATTTCTCTCATCAGGTAATACCGGCCATTTCCCTGAGGGCTTTCTGGTCGGTAATAACAACGCGGTTACGCTCCATTCTGATAGCGCCTTCCGCCTCCAGGTTCTTGAGCGACCTGCCCACCATCTCACGGGCGGTGCCTATCATCCCGGCCATCTCCTGCTGGGTAAGGCGCGGCCTCTCGCCGACTCCGTCCCCGGCATACTCAAGCAGCATCTTGGCTACCCTGCCGGTGACACGCCGGAAGGAGAAATCTTCTACCAGCGATACGAGTTCCTGTACCCTCCGCGACAGCACCTGAATTACATTCAAGGCCATCTGCGGGTGCTCCCGGAGGACAACTTCCATGTCATTCTTCTTTATCGCGTTGAGAATAACCGCGCTCATCGCTTCGGCGCTGACCAGATTTAGGCTCCCGCTTAGTACGGCAACATCATTGAAGGACTCACCGGGGCGTATGATGTCAAATATCTGCTCCTTGCCATCGGCAGACGTCTTGAAGACCTTGACGGCACCGGCAACCACGAAGTACAGCACATCCGCCGGCTCACCCTCAAAGTTGAGTATCTCGCCTCTCTCGGCTTTTTTCTCGAAAATATACTTACTGACCGAATCGATATCGGAATCGCTCAGCCCGGAGAAGTACGGAATCGACTTTAAAAACTCTACCTGAACGGCCATATCTGTCCGAACACGCTCCCGGTATTCCATTTAAATTTCTGATAGATTATACCAGCTTCAGGGATGTTCGGCAAAGCAAGCGTTGGGGCGGGGATGGCAAAGCTGTCTCCCGAATGCGGGTAGAGCTACCGCTAGCTGGCACTGCAGAAGTAATAGCCGACACCGGGTTCGGTCAGAATATACCTGGGCTGGGAGGGGTCCGGCTCTATCTTCTGGCGTAAATGTGAGATGTAAATGCGTACATAGTCCACGTCATTGATATATTCCCAGCCCCACACGTTTTCCAGGACTTGCTGGTGAGACAGGACACGGTCGGCATTCTCCACGAGCAATGCCAGGAGGCGGAATTCCCGCGGCGTAAGCTTCAACCGCTCCCCGTTGATGGTGACTTTCCGCTCCGACACGTCCACGGTGAGGTACTCATTGGCAAAGAGGACTTTTTTATTCTGGTTCAGATACGAAGGTCTCTCGGCACGTCTTAACGCCGCCCTGACCCTGGCCAGCAGCTCCCGGTTTCCCACCGGCTTGGTCAGGTATTCATCGGCGCCGCATTCAAGGCCACGCACGATATCATCCTCGGAGTTACGCTTGCCGGTAAGCATGATAACGGGTATATCGCTGACCTCACGAATCAGGCGGCAGGTCTGCCAGCCGTCGATTTCCGGCATTATGACATCCAGAAGGACGAGGTCAGGCTTCCGCTCGTAGATAATACGTATAGCTTCCTGCCCGCTACCGGCCTTGACCACCTCGTACCCGTTACTGGTTAAAACCTGGTCGACCAGTCTCAGCTGGGCAGGCTCGTCATCAACAACAAGCACCTTTTTAGTCACTTTCGTTCCCCGTGAGGCCGATTTTGCCTCTTCCACCCGACAGCATTTCAGGGGCGTTCAGTCATATTATTTACCAGTTCCAGCAGGCGTTTGGCGCTGTTCAGGATATCGGTCAGGCTGTGCCTCTGTTCTTCGTTAATTTTCCCCGGCACTTCATCGAGCATCAACTCGGTAAAGCCTATAATAATATTTAACGGCGTGCGGAAATCGTGGGACATTTTCGCCGAGAAGTCGGATTCTACCTTCATGTCCACCTTTACCCCG
>DAOVRI010000020.1 GCA_030628245.1 Dehalococcoidales bacterium | reverse complement strand
CTGCAAAGGCACCACCCTCGAACCGAGGGAAGGTAATCCGCAACCCCGCCTCTACGAAACTGCCTCCGGGCTGCTTAACTCAATCGGCTGGCAGAACATCGGCGTCAAAGCCCTCATCAAAGAAAAGGCACCCGTCTGGGCCGACTGGCGCGTACCGGTTATCGTTAATATCGGCGGCGATACCGTCGATGATTACGCCCGACTGGCTGAAGAGCTGGACGGGGTAACCGGAGTCATCGGCATCGAGGTAAACATCAGCTGCCCCAATGTTAAGGTCGGCGGGGCTGCCTTCGGGGTTAAACCAGATTCCGCCGCCGGGGTTACTAAAGCCGTCAGGGCCGTCACTTCTCTGCCGGTAATCGTTAAATTGACTCCCAACACGGCCGATATCGCCGGCGTGGCCGCTGCCGTGGCGGAAGCCGGCGCCGACTCCGTATCCCTCATCAACACCCTGAGAGGCATGGCCATCGACATCAATAAACGGCGTCCCGCAATAGAAACCATCATCTGCGGGCTGTCCGGCCCGGCGATAAAGCCGGTGGCGCTAGCCATGGTCTACGAGGTGGCCGGCGCCATCGACATACCGGTCATCGGGTGCGGGGGCATCACCGGCGCCGATGACGCTATCGAGTTCATCATGGCGGGGGCCAGCGCCGTGCAGGTGGGCTCGGCGACGTTCAGCAATCCCCGCGCTTCACTCGATATCCTGGAGGGAATCGAGCGGTTCATGGAAAAAGAGGGGATTCAAAACTTGAGCGAGCTTATCGGGGCGGCAAGGCAATAATCCAGCTTGCATTGAGCATCTTCCCTGATTGTAATATAATTAAGTTATTGAAATATATCCTGATATTCATATAGCTACGGAGGGGTCGCATAGTGGCCTAGTGCGGGCGCCTGCTAAGCGCTTACCCTGGGAAACTGGGGTCGAGGGTTCGAATCCCTCCCCCTCCGCCATCCTACGCCAAGGCTACGGATGGCAAGCCATATATCTGTTTACGTCACAGATACTCTACCCCAGAAGGGGGTAATTTTTTCCAGAGGACTTAAAATATGCCCAAATACCATATCTGGACCATCGGCTGCCAGATGAACAAAGCGGAGTCGGAGCGGCTGGCGAGTCGCTTCGAGGAGCTGGGCTACGAGGCTACGGATAAGGTTGACGAGGCCGACCTCATCGTGCTGAATAGCTGCGTGGTGCGCCAGAGCGCCGAGAACCGCGTCGTCAACAAGCTCTCCATCCTGAAGTCGTTAAAAAAGGCGAAGCCGGAAATCACGCTGGCGCTGACCGGCTGCCTGGTCAATGCCGATACCGACCGACTGCACCGGAGCTACCCGCATGTCGACCATTTTTTTAAGGCGGGGGACTACCCGCCCTGGCTGGAAAAGCCCGACGCGTTATCTCTACCCCACCACCCCTCACCCACCGCCTTCGTGACGATAATTCAGGGGTGCGATAACTTCTGCTCCTACTGCATCGTCCCCTACCGGCGCGGACGGGAGAGGAGCCGTCCCATACCCGAAATAGCCGGCGAGGTGAGGGAACTGGTGAGGCGGGGGGCTAAAGAGGTCACCCTGCTGGGACAGAACGTGGACTCCTACGGGCACGACCTGCCCGACAGGCCGGACCTGGCCGACCTGCTCGCCGAGCTTGATGAAATCGACGGACTGGTACGACTGCGTTTCCTGACCAACCACCCCAAGGACATGAGCCTGAAACTCATCGAAGCCATTGCGAGACTGGACAAGGTATGCGAGATGATAAGCCTGCCCGTACAGGCGGGAAGCGACGAAATTCTCCGGGTGATGAAACGGGGCTACACGGTGGCGCAGTACCGCGAACTCGTCGGACAAATACGCGAGAAAATTCCCACGGTAGCCGTCAGCACCGATATCATCGTCGGCTTCCCCTCGGAAAGCGAAAACCAGTTCCGGCAGACTCTGGACTTGCTCTCCGAGACAAAGTTTGATACAGTGCATATAGCCGCCTATTCGCCCAGAACGGGAACGGCAGCGGCCAGGGATTTCGAGGACGATATACCGTCCGACGAGAAAAAAGGAAGACTCAAGAAAGCCGAGCTATTACAGGAAAAAATACAGACCGAAATCAACGCCCGTTTGTTGGACAAGACGATGGAAATACTGGTGGAGGGCAGGAACCGGGGCAAATGGTACGGCCGCACCCGTACCGACAAGCTGGTATTCTTCAGCAGCGACAAGGATTACCACGGGCAACTGGTGAAAATCAGGATTGAAAAGACCAGCCCGTGGTCGCTGCAGGGTAAAATTTAATCAGTCAACACCAATCAGGAGGAAAAATGAATAAGATATTGAAAACCGGCATCATCGCAGGACTGCTTATCGTGGTCCTGGTATTTATCGGCGGCTGCTTCCCGGCGGCAGCCGAGGGGGAAGAAGGCACCAGCAGCATCTGGCCCATGATTATCTTTCTGGTAGTAATCTTCGGGCTGTTCTACCTCGTCATGATAAGGCCGCAGCGGAAGCGGCAGAAGGAACACGAAACATTGATGCAGGAGCTGCAAAAGGGTGATAGAGTCATCACCGCCGGCGGCGTCTACGGGACAATCGAAAGCCTCAGCGAGGACAGCGTCGTCATTAAAGTAGAATCAGGCCAAACTCTCAGGGTCGCCCGGGGCAGTGTCGCCGTACGCCGGGAGAAGTAAGCAATTGAGCGCCGGCCAGTTAACGGAGAACCAGTTTGACGCTATTATCGACCTCGCCCTGGACGAGGATACCGGCTACGGCGATATTACCAGCGAGGCGCTGCTCCCACCCGACCTTACCGGTAAGGCATCGCTGCTGGTGAAAGAGACGGGCGTCCTGGCCGGCATCGAGGTGGCGGGGCGTGTCTTCCAGCGCGTCGACCCGTCGCTGGAGATAGACGTACTGATTAAAGACGGGACGGCTATACAGTCGGCAGACATCGTCGCCAACGTTGTCGGCAGCGTCAGCAGCATCCTTAAAGCGGAGCGGGTAGCCCTTAATTTCCTGCAAAGGCTGAGCGGCATCGCCTCGCTGACGGCGCAATACGTGGCAGAGACCATCGGACTTCCCACCAGAATCGTTGATACCCGCAAGACCACTCCCGGCATGCGGTTGCTGGAAAAATACGCGGTACGGATGGGCGGGGGTCATAATCACCGGCTGCACCTGGGTGACGCTGTTTTAATCAAGGACAACCACATCGCCGCGCTGCGTGCCATGGGCATGAACCTGAAAGATATCGTGGCCAAAGCCCGTCAGAACACGCCCGCGGGGGTAACCATCGAGGTGGAGGTCACCAATACCAGAGAGGCGCAGGAAGCTAAAAAAGCCGGGGCCGATATCATCATGCTGGACAATATGACCGTCAACGAGATGCGGCAGGTGGTGAAACTGGTCTCGGGTCAGGCTAAACTGGAGGCCTCGGGGGGCATCACGCTGAAAAACGTCCATCAGGTAGCCATGACGGGAGTCGACATCATCTCCATCGGCGCGCTCACCCATTCCTTCCGGGCGCTGGACATCAGCCTCGAGATGGAGTCGCAGACCCTGAAGCTGCTTTAAGCAACTCCACGCGGCGGCTTCCTGGCGCTGGAAAGATAACTTTCCTCGTTATCCTCTATCTTGATATCGATAAATCCAGCCGTCGTAAGCAACCGGTGCATCTCATCGGCATCAGGAATAATATCATGCTGCACGACCGGTATCTGGCGGTGAATTTTATTAATATCATCGCGGCTGGAGGTATGACAGATAAAAAGCCTGCCGCCGCTTCTGGTCACCCTGAAAATTTCAGTCAGGGCTCCCGGTTTGTCCTGGAAGTGAGGGAAGCTGGAATAGCACACCACACTATCAAAGGTCTCGTTATCACCGGGAATATCGCAGACATCGGCGCAAAGATAGTTAACGTTTCCATTAAAATACTTGGCCCGGGCGATTTTCAACATCTCTTCAGCAAAATCAATGGCAACTATTTGCCCACTATTGCCAACATTACTCAGGAGAAAAGGAAGGAAGACACCGGTACCCGTCCCGACATCAAGCACCGTGGAACCGGGTTTTATATCCAGTCGCCGGGACATTTGCTCCAGCTTGGTCGTGTCCTTTTCCGATACCTGTTCATCCCATACAGCCGCTCTCTCGTTAAAATATTCTTTAATCATGGCTGTTCCTCCTGAAGCGGCTGGCTCCGCCACCCTTTAACCTTTCTCTTGGGAGAGAAAATCGCGGCAATTAAAAATATTACCGACGAGGTAACGACTATGGTGGCGCCGCTGGGAGCGTTAAAGAGGTAAGAAAACAGCAGCCCCACCCACCCCGAAAGCACTCCAAAAGCCGCCGAGAGCAGAAACATCTTTTTCATATTATAGGTTAGCTGATAGGCTGCGGCGGCCGGATTTAAAATGAGGCTGAAGATAAGCAGTCCCCCTATGGAACGAAGTGACGCGGTTATAGTGGCACCCGTTAAAAACAGAATCCCGTACAGAAATAGTGCCGCCGGTATGCCTACCGCCAGCGCCGTATCACGATTAAAAATAGTGGCCTGAATTTCTTTAAAGAAGAGAAAAACCAGCGCCACCACAACAACAGCAACTATTCCCAGTAACATTATGTCACTTCTGGTATTGGTCAGAATGCTGCCCCACAGCAACTCAAGGGCGCCTGATTTCGTACCGGGCATCAGCCCCATGAATAAGAACGCCAGTCCCAGCATAAGTGAAAATATAACACCTATCGAGGTCTCGGGGCTGAGTTCACCACGGTCGGCGAGCGGTCCAATAATCGCGGCGGAAAGCAGAGAAAGGCCAAAGGCGCCTACCAGTGGATTGAACCCCAGCCAGAGCCCGAGCAAGGCCCCGGCAAAAGCAGCGTGTGACATGCACACACCGATAAAAGGCATGTGCATCAGCACCACGAAGACACCTATAGTAGCACAGGCTATACCGCCCAGAAAGGCAGAGAGGATAGCGTTTTGCATGAACTGGTAGCCGAAAATGGAGAAATCCAAGCCAATGTCTCCTTACTGGTGAACCGGAACTGCTTTTTCCCGCCGGCTCTGCACTACAGAGACAGGCATATCATATAAACGGCTGAGATTGTCATCCGTGAGCAGTTCCCCGGGAGAACCTTCGCCCCAGATAATTCCCTCTTTCATGAGTACCACGCGGTCGCAGGTCACCGGTAAACAGCTGAGGTCATGGGTCACAAATAGAGTGGTTAGAGACCTGGTATTATGAATCATTTTAACCAGTTCCAGGATATCGCTCTGCGCTTTCCAGTCCAGTGAGGCGGTCGGCTCATCAAGCAATAACAGCTCCGGCTGCTGTGCCAGAGCGCGGGCGATTGACACACGTTGCAGCTCACCCCCGGAAAGGTGGCCGATGGGACGCTGCGTAAGGTGGCTCATCCCGACCAGCTCCAGTGCCTCATCTACGATTTCATAGTCGCTCTTGCCTGGCCTCCTGAACAAACCCAGTATTCCGTAGCGACCTATCATGACCACTTCACGAACACAAATCGGCATGCGCGGGTCTATGTTCTGTACCTGGGGTACGTAACCCACCCTTTTTCTCAGGGAATGCCCGTTCCCCGGGGTGAGATAGTGTCCCAGTACCCGCACTTTACCTTCGAGCAATTTACCCAAACCATTGACTACCGTAAGAAGCGTGGTTTTTCCGGCGCCGTTAGGACCGATAATACCTACAAATTCACCCTTTGAAACCTTCAAAGACACGCCCCTGAGGGCGATATCTTCCCGGTAAGAGACCACGGCATTATCGATAACTATCAGCTCATTATCCATAGATACGCCATCCTCTGCTTTATCGTAGTAATTATTTGCCTGCCGCTTCCAGTATCAGGTCGATATTACGGTCGATAGCTTTCTCCCAGGTCTCGGTGTTATCAAACCCGCCCGGGAAATTGGAAAGTATTATTCTCTGGCAACCAAGTTCCTCGGCTACCCCCGCTCCAGCGTCCTGTCCGCTCTGCAGGTTGTCGATAATCAGGGTCACATTCTCCTGCCTGCCCATATCCACCAGTTCTTTAGTTACCTGTGGAGTAAATGAATCAGGTCGGCCGTAGAATGCGACAACATTGAGGCCAACCCACCTAACAAACGCAGCTTGCATGCCAGAACAAATAACACTGATACTAGAAAGGTCTTCCCCGGCCACCCTGGCTTTTATCTCGGCTGCCTTAGCCTCAATCTTGTCCTTGTATTCAGCCGCTGATTCCTGATAAGCAGCACTATTTTCAGTATCTACCCGAGACAAGCCAGCGGTAATCTTCTCGGCTGCCTCTAACTGGACTGATGGCGTCATCCAATTACTTTGCGGGTTACTCGGTATATCAAGCGTAACCACGGTGAGGTCGGGATTATTAGCTGAGTCAATTAGCTCCTGAGAAAACATCTCTCCCTGCCAGCCAGTCAGCAGAAAGAGGTCAGCCTCAGCCAGTTTTTGAATATCGCCGGGCGAAACGTCAAAGTGTCCCGGGCACTGCGCCGGGGGAATAATATTGATTACATCAACCATGTCACCACCTATCCGTTCCACTATCGACGATATCAGTGAAATACTGGTAACTACTTTAAGCTTGTCCTGATTATCCGAAGCGCACCCGCTTATTAAGGCCGATGCTACAAGAGTTACTGCCAGTAGAACCGCAACGGTAAAATGTATTTTTTTCATCGTAGAATATTCCCTTCTATATTACGCTCGAAACAACTATTTCAACTCTGTGCAATTGCAACTGGTTGCAATAAAAGTTTAAAAAAAATTATGTCCCCTGCCCCACACACCACTGCCTATTATACAACTGGTCCGACGAAATATCAACTACTTGCAACTGCAATTACTTGTAACAATATACTATTTATATTATATATCTGTCAAGCCCCTACCCGCTCCAGGAGTACGCGGCTCGCCCGGAAATCAATCTCCTTGATGCTGGCCGTTATCTCCTTCTTCTCACCGAAAAGCGTCATTACCAGGAGCTTGCCATCTTCCACCTTAATCAAGGCAATCTCCTCCATCAGTAGTTCGTTTTCGCCTTTCCCGCCGAAGTATGCCTTCGCCAAACACATCGCCTTATGCCTCCTCCAGTCGTTTCAGTGTCTTTGACAGTATCTCGCTGACCTTGTCCATATTGCCGACTGCCTGCAATATTTCCCCGGCTACTTCCTCCTCACCCATCTGTCTGGCCTTTTCCGCCCATTCCCTGAATTCCTGACTGTGCTCCTGATTATGCTCCACCCAGTAATTTAAAAGAGTCTTCAGCTTGGTCTTTTCATCGCCGCTCATACTATTCCTCCTCTGAGTGATTTAGCCGAACTTGTCCCGGCTATCCAGCATGACTGTCACCGGGCCATCGTTATGAATTTCCACCTGCATATACTGCTGGAACTGCCCGGTGGCCACCTTCAGACCGCTCTCACGGGCCAATCCCACGAAATAATTAAACAGTTCCTCAGCCTGCTCCGGCGGCGCCGCCTCGATGAAACTGGGCCGGCGTCCCTTCCGGGTGTCGGCCAGGAGAGTAAACTGGCTGACCAGCAGGAGCTCGCCGCTGATATCCAGGGCGGAAAGGTTAAACTTTCCTTCGGCATCAGCAAAAATGCGCAGATTGATGATTTTCTGCATCAAATACTGCGCATCTCTTTCCGTGTCCCCACCAGCCACCCCGAGAAAAACCACCAGCCCCCCCTCTACCCTCCCCACCTCTTTACCGGCAACGCTGACCGAAGCTCTACCGACCCGCTGAATCAGTGCTTTCACTTTGAACCCTTGCTGACCTCCGATTCCCCCTTGCTTGCTTTTGATTCTCCCTTGCTTGCTTTTGATTCTCTCTTGCTTTTCTCTGTTTCTGTGCTCTTACGATGGTCCGTAATGTAGAAACCGCTTCCCTTGAATATTATCGGCGTGGGGTGAAAGACACGACGGGCTATTTCTCGACACTGCGGGCACTCCGCCTGGGGTTCGTCATTAAAGTCCTGTTTCATCTCAAAACGATAGCCACAATTACCGCATTCGTACTCGTAAATAGGCATGTAATATCACCTCGCAAACTCGCCCGCTATATCCAATTTAACATGAAAGGTGCTTCTAAGGCAAGCTGAGTCAGACGTGAAAACCTCTACCCTGATATATTGTCTGGTCGGACTCTTCTCTGCTATACTTAACGGGTACGCCCCCATCGTCTAGAGGCCTAGGACACCGGCCTTTCACGCCGGCAACAGCGGTTCGAATCCGCTTGGGGGTACTTCTAATTCCTCGCAGGTAGGAGAAATGCCAGAATTCAAGCCAAAGACAAGAACCAAGAGCGGCGAAAGTCACCCCGCGCAGCTCTGCCGCAGATAAAACGTCACTTCAAGCGTGCTTTACCATTGAGCTACGCTGGCAGGCTGAACTGCTAATATCTGTCCCCACCAAAACCCCACCACTTTTCATCATAGCACATCATTACACGCCTCACCTTGACAAGTAAGCCGGAGAAGCCGGCCACCCGTAAATCGCCATATGGCATATATGGACTTAATAATACCATAAATACCCTGTAATCAAGCCTATAATTATGCCATATGGCAAATAACTTGACACATTATGCGCACAGTAGTACTATTGTACGGGGCAGGTAAACATGATAGGACTATGGTTAAGAAACGTAATCCCAAGACGGTACTGATCATTGAAGACGAAGCTGATATCCGTACCTTTATTTCCCGGGTGCTGGAGCTCGAAGGCTATCAGGTGCTTAAAGCCAGTGACGGCAACGCGGGAATGGAAATAATCAAAGAGAATCCTGTCTCTCTGGTATTGCTAGATTTACGGTTGCCCGGTCCCGACGGCTGGTCGATACTGCGCGAAATAAAACGTAATCCCGAGTCCTCCAAAATACCCGTGGTCGTGCTTACGGCCATCGCCGAATCAACGCAACGCCGGAAGACTTTACGCATGGGTGCCAGCAGTTACCTTATCAAACCGCTGAGCGCACACCACCTGAGCCAGACTATCGCCAGTATTTTGCATCAGGGAGGCAGGCGCTATAAAGCCGCCGAGGAGACATCTGTTAGCGGGAAATAATACCACTATACCGTAAAGATAACGTGCGTAATGCGATGCGCCATCATTCTTCCCGCGAAACAAACTCTTTCACTCTGCGCTCGAAGACGCTTCTCTCCATGAGGACGCGGCGGCCGCACTGAAGACATTTAATGCCGATATCGGCGCCCAGCCTCACCACCTGCCACTCGTAGCCGCCGCAGGGGTGAACCTTTTTAAGTCGGACCACATCGCCGAGATTAATCTCCAGGACCATTCCAGGTTATCCTTATAGATATAGAATTACAGGAGGCTGTTAATCCGGTCTCTCAGTTCCCGGGCCGCCTGCCTGGCCGCTTCCGCGAAGTCTTTACCCTTCGAAACGTAAAGTATTTGACGTGACGAGTTGATAATCGTTCTCTGCTGCATGACATCAACCCCATAGCGTACCACCTGCAATAGTTCCCCACCCTGAGCGCCGACCCCCGGTATCAGGAGCGGCATATCCGGATATCTCTGCCGTATCAGCTTCAACTCCTCGGGATAGGTAGCCCCCACCACCAGCCCCAGGTTGTCGTGGGTGTTCCACTCGTTGACCTTCTCGGCGACGATTTCAAAGAGCATTTTACGGCCACCGTCCGTTTCAAAAGAGAGCGACTGAAAATCCGCGGCGCCGGCGTTGGAAGTACGGCAGAGGATAAAGACACCGCGGTCACGGTACTGGATAAAAGGCTCCAGCGAGTCGAATCCCAGGTAAGGGCTGGCCGTGGTGGCATCGAAGTTAAAGTAATCGAAAAGGCCCCATGCATAGGCTTTGGCCGTATTGCCGATATCCCCGCGCTTGGCATCGACTATCACCGGAATATCAGCGGGTATGTAATCCCTCGTGCGTTTCAGGACATCCAGCCCTTCGCTGCCCATTGACTCGTAGAAAGCGATGTTCGGTTTATAGGCACATACCAGGTCGGCCGTAGCATTGATAATAGCCCTGTTAAACTGAAAGACACCTGTGCCTCCCGGCATCAACGAAGGGTCGGGGTCGAGGCCGACACATAATAAGCTGCGGTTCTTCTTACTGGCCTGCGCCAGCTTTTCGAGAAAATTCATTCCTTCCCCGGAGCGGGTTTTTCCGTAATGGACCGAAAACAGGAGGGCTGCTACCGGTGAGACAGGTTCCGCCGGTATTAAGGTTAACCTTCTGTCGAAAGGCTGGAAACATCATATTGTGTCGTGCGGGCTTCCGGGGGCAGCATGTTGGTCAGGATTTTCTCCATGGCCATGGTATGAACGCAGAGCCCCCACTTGGAGAAGAAATTGCAGGTGCAGTGCCACTTGCCGTCTTTATAGCTGGTATCGTAATCGTTATTCTCGCCGCGGAATTTTACCGCCAGTTCGCAGAAGGTAACCCGGTCTGTTTCCTGAGCATAACGCTTGGCTTTTTCAATTTTACCAATCAGACTTGACTGCATTATCGTTACCTCCTTAACTCAAAGAGCACCGACTCTTTCGAGCCCAGTGCTCCTCTTTATCATCATGAAAAGCCGCTATCACCTGATGTATATAAGGCATTTCTCAACCCGGTATCACTTATTGAATTCTACTCCCTTTTCGGGGATAAGTCCAGCCACCGCATTGACTCATAATAAAAGTTACCGAAAGAGGGGTAGTTGCGTCAAAATTAGTATTACCGAAGGAGGTAACTCGCATATTGAGATATTTCAACCCTGCTCCATTCTCCTCATTATCTCGACGGCGGCCACCAGCCCGGAAGCCGATGCCTGCACCAGTCCCCGGCTGACCCCCGCGCCGTCACCGACGGCAAACATGTTATGGATTTCGGTCTCCATGCAGGAACTGAGCTGCGGACGGAAGGAATAAAACTTTACCTCTATTCCGTAGAGCAGGGTATCCGGAGAAGCCACGCCCGGGGTCAGTTTATCCATGGCCAGCAGCATCTCTATCAGTCCGGTAAGGTGACGGAAGGGAAGCGCGAAGCTTAAATCCCCCGGTACGGCGCTCTTCAGCGTCGGCTTTACCAGTCCTTTTTTAATCCGTTCCGGAGTGGAACGGCGGCCTTCCAGAAGGTCGCCCAGGCGCTGCACCAGCACCCCGCCGCCGAGAAGATTGGCCAGCCTGGCCAGGTACTTGCCGTAGGCAATCGGCTCATGAAACGGCTTGGTAAAATCGGTGCTTACCAGCAGCGCGAAATTGGTATTACGACTTTTCCGGCCGGCATAGCTGTGCCCGTTAACCGTCACCACGGGTTCGGTGCCGCCGGTGGACTCCATGATAACCTTGCCGGCGGGACACATGCAGAAAGTCCTGATACGGTCGTTAAAGCTCTGCGACATGTACTCCAGCTTTACCTCATAGAGAACGTCGGTCAATTCTTTCATCACCTTAACCGGAACTTCCACCCTGACACCGACATCTATGGGGTTGTGACGCATGGTCAATTTAAGTCGGTCGGCCTCGTTCGATAACCAGTCGGCCCCCTCCCTCCCCGGCGCCAGTACCAGATACCTGCAGAGAAACCTCTCCCCATCCTCGGTTTCCACCCCTTTAACGATGCCGTCATCCACCAGCACCTTTGTCGCCATCAAGCTGAGCTTTAGCTCCAGGCATGGCATGAGGTAGTCCCGCATGTCCTTGAGCACGGCGAAGCCGTTTTCCGTCCCCATGTGGCGCACCGGCATCGGAATCAGGCGCAGTCCGGCCTGGCTGGCCCTCTGGCTGATTTCATCGATGGCGCCATCCCCGCCGAAAACCTTCCTGGAAGCGCCGAATTTCAGGTATAACTCGTCCACGTATTTAATCAGTCCGGCCGTGTGTTCCTTGCCGAGGTATTCACCCAGATGCCCCCCTACCTCCGAGGTGAGTACCAGCTTACCGTCGCTAAATGCGCCCGCCCCACCCAGGCCGCAGACCAGATTACACGGCTGGCACTCTACGCAGGCACTGCCCGTATCCCTTACCGGGCACCGGCGCTGGCTGATATCCTTGCCCTTCTCGATAAGGAGAATACTCAGTCCTTCGGTCTGGGTAAGCTCCAAAGCTGCAAAGATACCGGCCGGGCCGCCTCCAACAATGATAACATCAAAAATCTTCGCCATTATGCCTGATTTCCCCCCGGACACATGAAAAAGCCGAGACGGACTATCCGATGCGAAACGCCTCTCAGCTTTAAACCGATTTTACTTTGCCTTTATGGCCGTCATAATTATATCGTCAGTATACCAGCCCGTCAAGAAATTATTTTTCAATACCAGAAAGCCAAAATATGGACAGATTGCCCAGAACGAGCATCTTAAAGGGTTGACATTTGCCAATTGGCAAATTATAATAGAAGTATGGATTACGCAAATAATGACTTAGGCAAAATACTCAAACAGCAGAGAATAACGGTACCGTTAACTCTGCAGGAACTCGCTGCAGAATCGAGTGTATCTTCATCGCACCTAGGGCGCATCGAGAGGGGTGAGCGCTTTCCATCAGCACGGATTTTGCGCAAAATTGCCAAACCTCTAGGCTTTGATGAGGATGAACTGTTTATCCTGGCCGGCTTTCTCTCCCCCCAGACACCCGGCGTAGCCGAAGAAAGCGGCACACGCTACAACAGCCGGCAGTTAGACCCCTATGTCGCCAGGATGCTGGCGGAAGAGCCCCCTGAGGTGCAGCGTGCCATCATCGGCATCCTGAGCCTCTTAAAAAGCATCGCCAAGGGAATGACTAAATAGGGTCTACCGACTCCGGTTAGGGTATCATCCTCTCGAAAGGGGAAGCTATGCCATCCCTGAGCAGCCGGTGGCACTTGATACGCAATAAAAAACGTGATACATTTAATTAAATCCATCGCTTCCAGGTAAGAGTATAGGAAGAATAGCCCCTATGGAAACCAAAGGAGAGGAATGGCTGAGGTTTATCGATACCCTCAGCCATGAACTTAAAACACCCCTGACCTCGATTATCGCTGCGGCCGGCCTGCTGGCCGAGGAACTTGAAGCCACCAACGATGAGTCTTACCAGAAGCTGATTCAGACCATCATCCAGAACTCCAATACCCTGGAGACGAGACTGGCCGAAATCCTGGATATCGTCAAGACGGGCAGCGGCAAGCTCCGGCTCGAGCTTGAGCCGGTGGATATGAAGTCGCTCGTCCTCGGGACATGCATGCAAATCAGCCCGTTGCTCCGTAATAAGCAGCAAACCCTGAATACCGACTTACCTGAATCCATCCCCATCATACACGGAGACGGGCAGAGGTTGGAGCAGGTATTGCTCAACCTGATGAACAACGCCACCAAGTTCACCCCGGAAGGGGGCAATATCACGGTACGAGTACGGAAGCAGGATACCGGCCTGGTGATAGCTGTACATGATGACGGCATCGGCATCGCCAAAGAAGAGCAAGAAAGTATATTCAAGCCATACAGCCGCCTCAGCTCTGACACACGACGCCACCCGGGACTGGGCTTGGGGCTTGCCCTAGCCAAGCAGGTAGTCGAGCTCCACGGAGGCAGAATCTGGGTAGACAGCGAACCGGGTGAAGGCAGCACTTTCTCCTTCTTTATACCGCGGCAAGCTGCAAAACAGCCTACGTAATGGTTTAAGGAGCAAAATGAAAGTTCTGGTTATAGAAGATGACCCGGGGATTATAGAAGTAGTCTCCCTCTGTTTCCAGTTGCGCTGGGGTGGTACCACGGTGATATCCGCCGCCAACGGTCATAAGGGTATAGAGCTCGTGGAAGCAGAGAGTCCTGACGTTGTTATCCTGGATATCGGCCTGCCCGATATAGACGGCTACCAGGTACTCAGAGAGATACGCCGTTTCGCCGACGTGCCGGTACTCATGCTGACGGTCAGGGGCGAAGATACCGACGTCGCTAAAGGTCTTGAGCTCGGCGCCGACGACTATATCACCAAGCCCTTCAGCCACATCGAGCTGATAGCCCGGGTGCAGGCGGTCCTGCGCCGCGCTCAGGGACTGGCCGTAACCGATGAGGAACGCCCCTTCACCAGCGGCAAGCTATCTGTCGATTTTAGCCGCAACGAAGTCATGATAAGTGGCCAGCCGATAAAGCTCACCTCCACCGAAAGAAACCTGCTCTACTACTTGATCAGGAACGAGGGACGCATCCTCTCCCATGAAAGCCTGCTCACCAAGGTCTGGGGGGATACCTATGTCGATG